>QHWL01000291.1 GCA_003222555.1 Acidobacteriota bacterium
TGTCATGTCGGGCGGACCGGACCGTGCGTCCCGCGCATCGTCGACGCGGGTGTCGCGCGGGTGGTCGCGGCGGTCGAGGATCCGAACCCGATGGTGCACGGAAGGGGATTCGATTATCTGCGTGCGCACGGTGTCGGCGTCGACGTAGGTGTCGGGGCGGAGTCCGCGGTGGCGCTCAATCAACCTTTCTTCACGCTGGTTCGCGAACGCCGCCCGTTCGTGGTCCTCAAGGCGGCCACGAGTCGCGACGGCCGCATCGCGGAAGCGCCCGGTCGTCGCACGGCGCTCACGTCGGCGGCGGCCAACCGCCACGCGCACCGCGTCCGCGCCGAAGTCGAGGCGATTGGCGTGGGCGTCGGAACCGTTCTGGCCGACGATCCCTCGCTCACCGCGCGAGGCGCCTTGAGGACCACGAACGGGCGGCGTTCGCGAACCAGCGTGAAGAAAGGTTGATTGAGCGCCACCGCGGACTCCGCCCCGACACCTACGTCGACGCCGACACCGTGGGCGAAGCGCGACGCCGTCAGACGGGAGCTCGAAGACCGCGGCGCCCAAATCGAAGTCGCCGGTGATGACAGCCTTCGCGCGGCCCTCGAGCGGCTGGGCGCACGCGACATCGACTCCTTGTTGCTGGAGGGTGGCGCCCTGCTGCACGCGGCGGCATGGGACGAAGGGTTGGTCGACTTCGTCCGGTTGTACGTCACGCCGCATGTGCTCGGACCTGGAGGCGTTCCGTTTCTCGATGGGCGGACGTTTTCCTGGGCCGATCTTATTGACGGGAGCGTGGAACCACTCGGTCCGGACGTCTTGATGGAAGGTTATGTTCACTGGCCTCGTTGAAGCAGTGGGAGAGCTCGTCGAGCGCAAGCCGACCAGTGGTGGATTTCGCCTACGCATTGCGTCGTCGCTCGCGCGCGAGGTCGTCCAGGGGGACAGCCTCGCCGTCAACGGCGTGTGCCTCACCGTGATCCTTGCCGAGAACACAGAGATCCACGCGGATGTCGGCCCCGAAACCATTCGCGCCACGACGCTCGGCATGTTGTCGCGCGGTTGCCTCGTCAATCTCGAGCGGCCGCTCCGCGCCGACGGCCGCGTCGGGGGCCATTTCGTGCAGGGCCACGTCGATGCCATCGGCCTCGTCGAGGACATGCGCGCGGAATCGGAATTCCACTGGCTGACCGTCAGCTTCCCGCCGCAGCTCGCGCCCTACATCGTCCACAAGGGCTCGATTGCGATTGACGGGATAAGCCTCACCGTCGCCGGGCTTGGATCGGATCGAGTCGACGTCCAGATCGTTCCGTACACGATTCAGCACACGAACTTGTCCCGCGCTCAGGTCCGCGACCGCGTCAACCTCGAATGCGACATGGTGGGCAAGTACGTGGTCCGCGCCGCGGAGCTGGCCGGCCTGAATTTGGCGTCCACACGACCTGGGGAGGTCACGCACTGAAAGCCGACATGAAACGACTTGCGATCGCCAAAGGGGCGCGTGCGCGCTCGAGCCACTTCGCCAGCATCGAACAGGCCGTCGACGCGATCCGCGCCGGCAAGATGATTATCGTTGTCGACGATGAGGACCGGGAGAACGAGGGCGATCTGACGATCGCGGCCGAGAAGATTACCCCCGAAGCCGTCAACTTCATGGCCCGGCACGGCCGGGGGTTGATCTGCCTGCCGATGACGCCCGAGAGGCTCGACGCGCTCGACGTTCCGCTGATGGTCTCGCAAAACAGCTCGCGCTTCGACACGGCGTTCTGCGTGTCGATTGAAGCCAAGGCCACGACCAGTACCGGCATTTCGGCCGGCGACCGCGCGGCGACGGTGCTCGCGGCGATCGATCCGGCGACGAGGCCCTCCGACCTGGCGCGGCCCGGCCATACGTTTCCGCTCCGTGCGCGGTCCGGCGGCGTGTTGGTGCGCGCCGGCCAGACGGAGGCCGCGGTCGATCTCGCACGCATCGCGGGACTCTACCCGGCCGGCGTGATCTGCGAGGTGATGAACGAGGACGGCACGATGGCGCGCGTGCCCGAGCTGAGGAGGTTCGCGAAGCGCCACGGCCTGCTGATCATCACCATCGCGGATCTAATCAAGTACCGGATCCTCACGGAGTCGCTCGTCAAGCGCGTGGCGTCGGCGAAGCTGCCGACCGAGTACGGGATGTTTCACGTTCACACGTTCGAGAATCTCGTCGACAACCAGACGCACATCGCGCTCGTGTGCGGCGACATCAAGGACGGAAAAGACGTGCTCGTGCGCGTGCACTCGGAGTGTCTCACCGGCGACGTCTTTCATTCGGCGCGGTGCGACTGCGGCGCGCAACTCGAGACCGCGATGCGGCGCATCGGCTCTGAAGGCCGCGGTGTGCTGCTGTACCTGCGGCAGGAAGGCCGGGGGATCGGCCTCGCCAACAAGATCCGCGCCTACGAGCTGCAAGACGAAGGGTTCGACACCGTGGAGGCGAACGAGCGGCTCGGGTTCAAGGCCGATCAGCGCGATTACGGCATGGGCGTCCAGATTCTGCGCGAGATCGGCGTCCGATCGATGCGTCTGCTGAGCAACAACCCGCGCAAGCTGGTCGCCATCGAAGGCTACGGTCTGTCGGTGAGCCAGTGGCTGCCGCTCGAGATTCCGGCGTCAGAATCGACGCGGGGCTATCTCAAGACCAAAAAAGAGAAGCTCGGGCACAAGCTGTCGTCGGTGTGAGTCGGAAGGTTCAGGGTTCAAGGTTCAAGGTTCAGGGTTCAAGGTTCAAGGTTCATCGTTCATGGTTCTTTCCCCGAACCCTGAACCAGGAACCATGAACTGGGAACCCTACCCGGGAACCCTACCCGGGAACCCCCAACCATTGACACTCCCTCAGCCCTCAAGTTAGCATAAGCGTTTGCTGTAGAGTAGGTTAGCGGGCGCAAGCGGCCTGCGCGAGGCGCCGGGGTCCCCGACGCGGGCCCCACGCGCGGCAGCCGCGCGTGGGGCCCGGACGCGGCAGCCGCGTTGGGGTGGCCCGCTGGAAGGTAGCGAGGTGAAGCCGAGCCCCGAGCGCAAGCGAGCGACAGCCTTGAGCCAACAGCGCGGGGGGTGGGGCCCCAGCGCCGTGAAAAAAGGTGGGGCCCCGCGAGCACAGAAATATGTTCGAGTCCCTCGGCGAACGCCTCCAGGGCGTGTTCAAGACGCTTCGCGGCGAGGCGCGGCTGACGGAAGCGAACGTCGAGTCCGCGCTCCGCGAAATTCGTCTCGCGCTGCTCGAAGCCGACGTCAATTTCAAGGTCGTCAAAGCGTTCATCGACCGCGTCCGCGATCGCGCGATGGGGCAGGAGGTGCTTCGCAGCCTCTCGCCCTCGCAGCAGGTCCTGAAGATCGTCCGCGACGAGATGGTAGCGCTTTTCGGAAACGCCGAAGGAGGACTTCGGCCGACGAACAAGCGGCCGCGTGTCGTAGTGCTCCTGGGGTTGCAGGGCGCGGGTAAGACCACCACCGCCGGCAAGCTCGGAAAGTGGCTGGCAAAGCAGGGCCGGCATCCGCTGCTCGTTTCGACCGACGTGAAGCGGCCGGCCGCGATTCAGCAGTTGAACCTCGTCGGCCAGAAAGCGTCGCTGCGCGTGTACGATCCGCCGGACGAGATGGATCCGGTGGCGCGCGCCAAGGGCGCGCTTGGCGAGGCCTCGGGTCTGGGCTTCGACGTCGTCATCGTCGACTCCGCGGGGCGCCTGCACATCGACGATGACTTGATGACCGAGCTCGTTGCGATCAAAGACGTGGTCGACCCGTCCGACCTGCTCTACGTCGCCGACGCGATGACCGGGCAGGACGCGATCAAGAGCGCCGGCGAGTTCAACCGGCGCGTGGGCGTCACGGGCGTCGTCCTGACCAAGCTCGATGGCGACGCACGCGGCGGCGCGGCGCTGTCGGTCGTGTCGGTCGTCGGCGTGCCGATCGCGTTTATCGGCAACGGCGAGCGTCTCGAGGATCTCGAGCCGTTTCATCCCGAGCGCGTCGTGTCGCGCGTGCTGGGCATGGGCGACGTCCTGTCGCTCATCGAGAAGGCCGAAGCGGCGATTGACGGGCAGGATGCGGAGCGGCTGCAGGAGAAGATTCGGGCCAACGAGTTCACGCTCGAGGACTTCAGGGATCAGCTCAAAACGATCCGCAAGATGGGTCCGCTCGAGCAGATCCTCGGGATGCTGCCTGGGATAGGCAACATCAAGGCACTCGGGGAGAACAAGCCCGACGAGAAGCAGATCACCCGCATCGAGGCAATCATCAACTCGATAACCCGTGACGAGCGGCGCAAGCAGCACATCATCAACGGCAGCCGCCGAAAGCGCATTGCGAAGGGCAGCGGGACGTCGGTGGAAGAGGTAAATCGTCTGTTGAAGCAGTTCGTGCAAATGCAGAAGATGTTGAAATCGCTCGGCGGGTTGACCGGGATGATCGGCGGCGGCAAGCAAGCCCGCCGTCGGGCGATGCAGATGCTGCGATCGCGGCCGTCATGAGATTGAAGATTGTAGATTATTGTAGATTGCAAATTGAAGATTTGGATTGAGGATTAGAGATTGGTGAATGAAGATTCCGAAATCTTCAGTCTTCAATCTGAAATCTTCAATCTCAGAGGAGCGACTGATGTTGGCGATTCGTTTGCGGCGGGCCGGTTCGAAAAA
>QHWL01000292.1 GCA_003222555.1 Acidobacteriota bacterium
TCCGGCCAGTCCTACACGAGGTACGAGATCACGCGAGGAATCGCGTTGCTCAGAACGGGAAACCTCGGCTGCGATCTCGGGGGAACGTGCAACCTGTACTTCGAGACTCCACCGTTTGAGCACAACGGTTCGCGGATACAACTGAGGGGAAGGTACTATCTGACGTCGCCTTTCTCCTATCGCGTGACGACCGAGATCGCGGTCGACAAGAGCGAGTACCGGAACTGGGGGACAGTTTGGTATACGAAGGCTGAAAAAGCGAAGCCGCAAGCTATTAAGTAGAGAATGAGGAAATCTTCCCAGAGGGAGAGGGCTTCATGAACGGACGCAGAGCTTTTGGAGTGCTTGCTTTTCTGGTGTGGGGGCTGACCGCGGGCATGAGCGCTCAGCAACAGGAAAGCGATTTGTCCAAGCCGAAGGTTCCGCTTGTGAGTGTGGTGGGATGCGCCACTCGTACGGCCGAGGGCGCTTGGATGCTGACGAATGCAACGGATGGCATCGAATCAAAAGTGCTGTTTATGAGCGCGAAAGAGATTGATGAGTCGAAAAAGAAAGCGTTGGGGAGCAACCGCTATACGCTTCTGGGCACGCCGGAATTTCTAACGAAAGAAGAGCTTCTGAAACACGAGCGACGGACGGAGTTCACCCGGCCGGAGGTTGCGAATGCGACGGGCCAGCTTCAGGATGGCCGCAAGCTGATAGTCAAGGGCCTTCTGATCACGGCCCCGAACGAAAAACGGTTGAACCTGGTTGCCGTGCAGCAGCTGGCGGATACCTGCAAGTGATAAGTTCAATCTGGATCCGACAAGGGTTGTGCGACCTCGCCCATCCCGCCGGCACCGACTCGCCGCCACGCAGCAGGCAATGTGCTTCACGGTCAGCCCGACTGCAGCCGCCGCGTCCGTTTGTCGTTTGTCGGCGTTTACGAAGATCAGCGGCTGCGTCGGCATGTCTCAGCGAACAGGAAGGAGTTCAATAGACCCTGCCCGGTCGTTGCATCGTCGAATATGTCGCCAACGAGCGTCGTCTGCGCCGCTTTCTGAACAAAGTTGCGAAGACGTTGGGACGCCTCCTCGAGACTCTCCAGAAAGAACGCGTAGACCGCCGGATAGCGGCTCGGGAAACGACCTGTTGTTGCGAATTGCCGGTCGCGCCGCAAAGATGCCGTCACTGCGGTGATTTGGCCCGGCCCACATCTGTATTGTCGCCAGGTTTCAGTCAGGTGCGCGGCGTCAACTACTTTTGCCGGTGACCTAATTGTCGCCGCGCATCAGGGACAGGGAGACGCGTGGCGTTCAATCAGTCGACATCTCGCGAGGTACGGACTTGGCCGTAGCCGGCGTTGCACACAGTCAGGGGGACCGTTTTCGAGAACGATTGAGGATCAGCAGCTGGTGCTTGACAAGCACGGATTCGGCCACCATGGAACGGGCGCCGCCTGGGCCCGCCAGCCGCGCTACCGTCGCCAGCAGATGCAGAAATAGAACGGCCAGATCGCGCACCGCACAATCGTAGCAAGATCGCGGCACGCGCAGAAATGCTCACGAATCTTGGAATTCGCCAGGCACAGACCATTCCACGGAAAGGCAGCAATTGCTATCATCAGGCGGCACTCGAAGCGCGCGTCATGGCTGGGCAATGGAGGGACGTCCTATGCTTCGTAAACTGGCATTAGCGGCAACTTTCATCTTCCTCGCGCCATCGCTGACGTCGGCGCAGACGGCAAAATTCCAAATCGAGGAAGCGACGATCGAAACGATTCAGTCGGCGATCATGCGCGGCGAATTGACGTCGACGCGGGTGGTGCAGCTCTACTTGAACCGCATCAGGGCCTACAACGGCACCTGCGTGCGCCAGCCGGACGGAGTCCTCGGGGCTGGACCGATCACGCCGATCAAGAACGCGCATCAGCTCAATGCCTTGATGACTTTGAATTTGCGACCCACCAAACGGCAGACGCTGGGCTTTGATCCTCATAAAGCACGCAGCATGACCGATGCGGCGGACAACAATGCGGCGATGCCCGATGCGCTGGACGTGGCGGCCCAGCAGGACGTCTACTTTGCCGCCAACCGCAGGCTCATCGGCCCGCTGCACGGCGTGGTGCTTGCCATCAAGGATCAGTACGACACCTTCGATATGCGCACGACCGCGGGCATGGATGCCGCTTACGCGAACGATCGTCCGCCGCGCGACGCCACCTTCGTCAAGCGCCTCAGAGACGCGGGTGCGATCCTCATCGCCAAGGCGAATCTCGGCGAAATGGGCACGCCGAACTCGCGCAGCTCCTTCGGCGGACCCTTCTGTAATCCCTACGATACGGAACGCAGTCCCGGCACTTCCAGCGGCGGCTCCGGATCATCGGTGGCCGCAAACCTGGTGACCTGCGCCATCGGCGAGGAAACCGGCGGATCGATCCATCACCCCTCCAAGAACAACAGCCTCGTCGGCCTCGCACCGACGCAGGAACTGGTCAGTCGCGACGGCATGATCGGCGCGGCGTTGAATACGCGCGTTGGACCACTGTGCCGCACGGTAAAGGATGCCGCGCGCATGCTCGAGGTCATCGCCGGCTACGATCCCAAGGATGAGCTCACGGCGTTCAGCATCGGCCGGATGCCGGCGGAGCCCTATCGCAGCTTTGCCAACGAGCGGACACTGAACGGCATGCGCATCGGCGTCATTCGCGAGCACATGGACAAGAAGGTGTTCAACGAGGCCGACGTTCAAGCGATCGATCTCACCGAGCGCGCCATTGGCGATCTCCGCCGAATTGGCGCCACGATCGTCGACCCAGGACCGGGCGGAGCACTCTTTCAGGTCTGCATCGACAAATATTTCCCGCTCTATCGCAACCGCGTGTTCATCGAACAGAATCCCAATCTCTTTCCGTCCGACGCCAACGGCAAACCGACGACCGATCGCGTCTCTCAGCTGGTGGATATGTATTTCGATCCAAAGCTCGTGCCTCCCGGCACCACGATCCGGAACATCGGCGCGGCCTCGAATAATGCACTGACCAAATACATGCTGAACCGCTACTTGAGAGAGCGCGGCGATGCGAACATCAAGTCCATGCGCGATCTGATCGATAAGTCGAAATACTATCGCGACATTCGTCCCGAGGCCGGTTTCATCGATCGGAAAGCGGCGCTCGAGGAGATCAACAGCAGCATGACGCTCGATCTCGCGACCGTCTTCCAAGACCGCTTCGCCAATCAGCAGATCATGCTCCAATGCATGGCAGAGCAGAACCTCGACGCTGTCGTGTCTCCGTCGGGGAACATTCCAGCTTATATTTTGGGCGCGCCGATCGAGCCCCCACTGGACGGCAGAACGAATTCCGTCTGGGGCCTCTTGGGCCAACACGGTATTCCGACACTGTCGGTGCCTGCGGGTTTCACCACGCAGGTGCATGACCGCGTGCGCGATCCCGCGGCGCGCGGTGGTACAAGACTGGTCGCGCCCGTTCCCGCAACACTTCCGCTCGGGATCATGTTCTGGGGCAGGCCGTTTTCGGAGCCGACGCTCTTGAAGATCGCATCGGCGTACGAGGCCGCAACAAAGCACCGCATTCCGCCGCCCGACTTCGGCCCGGTTGCGGAGCGGTAGAAAGCTTTCACTCAACCTCACGAACTCGCACAACGTTCCCCACCGCAAGGCTGTCATGGCCCGCGCACGCGGGCCACCCAGGCGATGAAGGACTCGAGATGAGGTCGACATGAACAGGAACTTCAAGCGACTTTCCATCGGCGTCGGCGTGGCTCTCGCGCTCTCTCCAGTCGCGCTGGCGCAGTGGTCGATCGGCAAGCCAGGCACGCGCCAAGCACCCCAAGGCCAGAACCGTTACGCCTATCTGGTGATGTCCGATCCGCTGCCGGGCCGGGAGTTCGATTTCAACGACGGCTACCAGAACATGCACATGGGCGATCTGGTTCAGCTTCCCGGCTGGACCGGAGCGCAGCGTTTCCGGCTGGTTCCCGTGATGCCGCGCACGACGCAGCCCTTATACAGGCGCGGCAATTTGATCATCTGGGACCAGGAGGGGGACGATCTCGGAAAGATCCAAAGCGAGTCGCGCGCGGCCATCGCCGGCGGCAAAAGCCGGCTCATTCCCGGATTCGATTATTCGCCGGACGGCCCGGTGAGCACAACCTATCAGGTGATCGGTCCGCGCGTGACCCGCCCCGATGGGAAAAAGCCGTCCATTCCCGACGTCTCCGACAACAAGACGCCGCGGCCCAACCGCTATGTCGAGCTCGATTTCGTCGAGCCCGCGGCTAATGTCAGCGATGCCGATTTCGAAGCGGCGCTCGTAAAACTGATCAACGAGGTGCTGGCCTTGCCGGGCTGGATGGCGGCGCAGCGTTTCCGCCATGCGCCCACGCCCTCTACATCGCCGCCGCCGCGACTTGCCTTCACCAAATATCTCGTGATCTGGGAAACCGAAGGCACCAATGCGCAAGGGTTGCAGGACGCGCGCATCGCGGCCGTAAAGGCGGGTCAGATCAGGCCGCCGGCGATCGATGTCGCAACCGCACAATCGAGCTGGTGGGTGACGATTTCACCCTTTATCGATAAGGACGATTTCGAGCGGTGACCGCATAAACGGGGTCAGACACCTTTTTGGTGTCATAGCTGGAGGACCCCGCAGAACTCGATTCTCCTCGAGCAGATACGCTAGGGCCTCCTGCTGCTGACGATCCAGCCAGCCGACCAGCGCGGCGAGCAGAACCCGAAGGAAGGGCACGTCGACCACGGCGGGAGTCTATATCACCGAGGCGGTCTCCCGAGGCCGTGGGCCGAGTAATGGGACATTACGCGCGAGCAATTCGATGGCCTTCTTCGTTGCTGCCATCGAGCCACCTGACCGTTCGATCACGTTTCCAGATAGTACGGGGACAACCCTCCTTGGCAGGAACGCCGCGCCTTCAAAAATTTCAACACGTTGCGATGCCCGCTAATGCGAGCCAGACTTCATTCCCTTAGCTTCGATTATTCTCCTGGCGTCGGGAGAGCGAAGAAAATCGAGGAAAACCTTCGCGGTCTCTGGATGCTTTGCCCCCGACATCAAGAAAGCATGGATAACGGTGGGCGGCATGATGTCTGGCGGCAGTTCACCGCCGAGCGCCACGCCGGTCACCGGCAATATTTCACTTATCAGGGTGACGCCGAGATCCGCCTCGCCTCTCGCCACCGCTTCGGCCACGTCCGACCCGGGCCCAAGGATGAGTTTCGTGCGCGATCGAAGATCGGCGCCGAAGCCAAGGCGATCCGCAGCGCCGATAAATGTGGCTCCGAGCTGGGTGCCGGCCTTGGGATCGGACAGCGCAACCGTGTTGGCCATGAGTATCGCCCGCCTGACGCCGTCAGGCGTACTCACGTCGAGCTTTGGCGCGCCTGCGGGCACCACAACGCCCACGTAACTGGCGGCAAACTCCATGCGCGTGCCGAGCGCGATCTTGCCGGCCCTTTCAAGGTCAGGCAGGATTGCTGCGATCGCAACCGCAACATCGGCGGGTTCGCCCTGAAGCAGCCTGTCCCGCATGTTTCCCGGCGTCCCGAAGTCGATGCCAACCTTGTGCCCCGTCTTGCGTTCGAATTCAGGGACAAGGCTCGTCATCACCGCCCTCGCTCCGCCGGTGGAGATGACCTTTATTTCCGATGGCTCGACCTGGATCGCGAGAGCAAGAGCCAAACCAACGATAGCGCCTGCGCACTTCATACCCACTCTCCTATGACGGCGTTTGTCAACTAGTTCATGTTTTCGTGCCGCCGATAGGAAATACTAGGGCCGTCTTGCAGTCAGCGTAACGCCCGTTCTCAGCTTCCGCGATCGCTGCGGCGAATGTCCCAAGGAGAGCTCGGCGCGTCAGATAGACGTCCATTTCGGCTCCGTCCTTACTTCAGCTCGACTCGAATCGTGTAGATCGTCGTCTTGCCGATGTTGCGCAGGACGTGCAGGCTAGCATCGCTCCAGTTAACGGTCCCGGCTTTAGGCTCCGACCGAACCCATTGGCCGTCGGGGAGAATGCGCGTTTCGGTCGTGTTGTCGGTCATGTACACGCTGACGC
>QHWL01000293.1:0-1841 GCA_003222555.1 Acidobacteriota bacterium
ACCCGCTGCGCGTCTACGCACTGCTGGAGATCGGTATCGGTGTGATTGGTGTCGTGGTACTGCTCGCGATGCCACTCGTCGGCCGGCTCTACATAGCGTGGGGCGGTGACGGGCTGGCGGGCATTCTGCTGCGCGCCGCGGTCGCGGCCGTGTGTCTGCTGCCCCCGACGATCTTGATGGGGGCGACGCTGCCGGCGGTCGCGCGCTGGGTCGAAACGACGCCGGCCGGCGTGTCGTGGCTGGGTTATTTCTACGGCGGCAACATCGCCGGCGCGGTGTTCGGGTGCCTGCTCGCCGGCTTCTATCTGCTGCGCGTGCACGACGCGGCAACCGCGACGTTGGTGGCGGCCACCACCAACGCTGCGGTCGCCGCCGTCGCGTTCGCCCTGGTGGCGGGCACGCCACTGGCGCCGGAAACGAGATCGGCAGCCCTTCGCGAGCGACGCGCGGAAAAGGCTCCCGATCCCGCTTCTGACCCCGTCGTTTACGTTGTCATTGCGTTGTCCGGGCTATGCGCGCTCGCTGCGGAAGTCATCTGGACGCGGCAGCTCGGGTTGTTGTTCGGCGGGTCGGTCTACACCTTCTCGATCATCCTCGCGGTCTTTCTCGTCGGGCTCGGCATTGGCAGCACCGTGGCGTCGTTTCTGATGAGCCACGTCGTGATGAACGCGCGGCTGGCGCTCGGCTGCTGCCAGATGCTCGTGGCCGCTGCCATCGCGTGGACCGCGTACCTGCTCGCCGCGGCCCTGCCCTACTGGCCGATCGCCCCGTCGATCTCGAACATCTGGTTCAACTTTCAGCTCGATCTCACGCGAGCGTTCCTGGCACTGTTTCCCGCGGCGGTGCTGTGGGGCGCCAGCTTTCCGCTGGCGCTGGCGGCGTCCACCGCGAAAGGGCAGGACCCCGCTCGGCTGGTGGGCGGAATGTATGCCGCGAACACCATGGGCGCCATCGCCGGCGCGCTCGGCGCGAGCGTGCTGCTGATCGCCTGGATCGGCTCGCAGCACGCCCAGCAACTGCTCATCGTGCTCTCGACGCTGGCCGGGCTCCTGCTATTGGTACCGCTGGCGGCTGCGCACGCGACGGCCGCGCGGTTTCGACCTGCAATCCTGCTGCTGATGGCTGTGGGGCTCGTGGTGGTCCTGGCCTTGACCGTGCCGCCCGTGGCACCGTGGCTCGTGGCGTACGGCCGGTTCGCGCCGGGCTGGGTCGGCGTGAGCGACGTCATTTATGTCGGCGAAGGCGTCCACTCGTCCGTCGCCTCGGGAAAAGTGCAGGCGTCGAGCGAGCCGCAAGACATGGGCCTCCAGCGGACGCTGGGACATTTGACGACACTGGTGCCGGCGACCCCGCGGTCGGTGTTCATCGTCGGGTACGGCGCGGGGGTCACCGCCGGCGCCGTGGCCATCGATCCGCGCGTCGAGCGCGTCATCATCGCCGAAATCGAGCCCCTCGTCCCTGAGGTGGTTTCGAGATACTTCAGCGAGCTCAACGAGAATGTGGCGCGCAACCCCAAAGTCCAGGTGCGGATAGACGACGGCCGCCACTACCTCCTGACGACGGATGAGAAGTTCGACGCCGTGACGACCGACCTCGTCGATCCGTGGGTGAAAGATACCGCCGCGTTGTTCACGAAAGAGTTCTTCGAGGGCGTGAAGCGGCGGCTCAACCCTGGCGGCGTGATGACCATGTTCGCCCAGCTGTACGAGACGAGCCCCGACGCGGTGAAAAGCGAGGTCGCGACGTTCTTCGACGTGTTTCCCAACAGCGTCCTTTTCGGCAACACGCGGGAGGGCAGGGGCTACGACATGGTGCTGGTCGGCCAGGTCGAGCCGCTTCGG
>QHWL01000293.1:1872-10083 GCA_003222555.1 Acidobacteriota bacterium
TGAAATCGGTATCGGGTCGGCGGTCGAGCTCTTCGCGAAGTATGCCGGCCGTCCGGCCGACCTGACGATGTGGCTGCAGGGCGCGGCCATCAACCGCGACCGCGACCTGCGCCTGCAGTACCTGGCCGGCATGGGCATGAACCTGTTTCAGAACGATCGGATCTATGCGGACCTGCTGGCGTACCGACGCTTCCCCGAGAACCTGTTCTTCGGGTCCAAGGAGCGTCTGCAGGCATTGTGGGAAGCAGGCGGGGGTAGGCGCTCGCCGGAGGTCGAGAGTCGATAGTCCCAGGTTGGTATCGAGAAGTAGATTCGACTTGGTTCAGCCAGCCGGCGTGCGCCGGGGTGTGCACGAGCGTCAACGTCGGCCACAGCGCGCGGAGGCGGGCGGCCGGTTTGTCGCCGTGGTGCGACGAGCAGTTGTCGCAATCCAGAAGACGCGGCGTGCGGACCGATAGGGTTCGATGGTCATCACCGGCTCGACGAGCCAGCGCTAAAGCTACCGGCCCCGGCCGTGACCGGAGAACAGATTCAACTCCACCGACTTCCCCATGGCGTAGTAGCCCGCGGGGCTCGGATGAATGCCGTCCCCGCAGTTGAGCGGCGGGTTCATGAGGTCAGGGTTCGTCGGATCGCGCACAACTCGGTCGAAGTCGATCACGGCATCGAACGGCGCTTTCGAGCGGATCCACTGGTTGACCTCGTTCCTGATCCGGGTTTTGTCCGCGTTCCATCCGGTGTTGGTTCCGGCGGCTGCCACGTTGTGGCGAGGAATGATTGTCGCCCCGGCGATCCGGATACCTTTGGCCTTGACCCGCTGAATGATCGACGTCATCCCAGCGACCACTTGAGCCGCGGGCGCCCCACGTCGGATGTCATTGGTTCCCATGAACAGCACGACGTCGGTCACGCCGTGGTGGGACAGCACGTCGCGATCGAGCCGTTCCATTCCCGGCGTGCTGTCGGCCGGTGGCGTGAGCCCCTGGCGGGTGAGCGTGTTGCCGCCGATCCCCTCGTTCACGACGGCCTTCACGCCGTCGCGCCGGCCACGCCCCGGGGGCGCGTTCACGTTGTGCTCCAGACCGAGCCGTATCGACAGCACATCCTCCCAGCGGTCGTGGGCGTCAGGCGTGCTGCAGGTGCCGTCGGTGATGGAATCGCCAAAGGCGACAATCGCTCCACGAGACGTCGCCGACTCCACGTCGATAGCTTTCAGCCACCACAGCGACGTCGTCGTCGCCCCGAACGGCATACGGCCTTCCGCGGATGCGACGTCGCCGGTGCCGTCAGCGCTCCTATAGGAGGTGACGACGGCGCCGGTGTGCTGACTCGGCCTGACGTTTGCTCCAGGAATGTAAAGGCTCACCGCAATATCCTGTTGCGCCAGGACCGGCAGGCGCACCGGATCGCTCCACGTGCTGCCCCCTACGGGAATCGTGGCCTCGGAGGCCCCGTTGAACTTGAGAGGTCGATTGGATCCAGCGGCAAGTGCGGATCCCTGAATTCGACGGCCGATATAAGCGCGGCCGATCGTCACCGGTTCAATGCCGAAGGCGTTGTCGAGGCGAATGCGAACACTGTCGCCTGGAATCGTGACCCTCGCGATCATTCGGACCGTCGCGTTCGTGATCGGCGTCTCACCTAGCGCTTGTTGAGAGGTGCCCCACGCCGTCACCCACGCCTCGGAGTTCGTCACAGGCTGGGCACCAGCCGCCGGCCATGCGTTTGATTCCCGCACGAGGAATAGAGAGGTTGCGCACGCGCCGAACAGGAAGATCGCGCACGTGCTTGCGAGCCGGCCGGTCGTCGTCCAGCGTCCAATGATGATCATGGGCAGCAGATTACTTCAAAACGGTTCTGTGGAGCACAGGTCGGCGGTTCACCGCACGATCTGTCGCGTTTGTTGAACGCTCGAAGCAGTGCCGCCGCCACGGGGGTCGGCGACGCCGATGAGCGTTCCGTCGGGGAGCACGAATATCGACTGAGTATCGCCCTGGTAGCCTGGGCGCGCCTCGACGTCGTGGCCCATCGCGCGCACCGCCGCCTCGACGTCCGAGCGCATGCCGTCGCGCTCGTATTGAAGCACGTCAGGGAGGTGCTGATGGTGCAGTCGGGGAGCGGCCGTGGCGTTGACGATGTCCATGTTGAAGTCAACAATGTTCGAGACAATCTGGGTAATGGTGGTGATGATCGTCGGCCCGCCCGGTGTGCCTGTGACGAGCTTCACCCGCCCGCTCGGGTCGAGCAGGATCGTCGGCGTCATCGACGACAGCATGCGCTTCTCAGGCTCGATGGCGTTGGCTTCCCCTTGTACCAGACCGAATTGGTTCGGTGAACCGGGCCTGGCCGCAAAGTCGTCCATCTCGTTGTTCAGAAGGAACCCGGCGCCGGCCACGGTCACGAGGTTCCCGTAGAGGGAATTGAGCGTCGTGGTGACCGCAACGGCGTTGCCTTGGCGATCCACGACCGAGTAATGGGTGGTGTGCTGGCTTTCCCGACGAGAGCGCTCGCCGGCCGGAGCGGGTCCCATCCCGGGACGCACCTGGTCCGAAGGCGTGGCGCGATCGGCCCGTATCTCCGCACGCCGCTCAACCGCGTACGCACTTGAGATCATCCGCTCGGTCGGCTGGGAGATGAAATCGGGATCGGCGAGATACGCGTTGCGGTCGGCGAACGCGCGTTTAACGGCTTCTGTCCAGAGATGCACGTGATCGCGCGACAGGTAACCAAGCACTCGGAGGTCGTACCCCTCGAGGATGTTGAGGATCTGCGCCATCGTGGCTCCGCCGGAGGAAGGCGGAGGCATCGTGATGACGGTGTGGTGACGGTACCGGAACACGATCGGATCGCGCCAGACTGCGCTGTACCGGCCGAGGTCGTCACGAGTCACAATGCCGCGGCCGCGACGCATCTCAGCCTCGACCAGTGCGGCCGTGCGCCCGCGATAGAAGCTGTCTCTCCCGTCGAGGGCGATCCGGCGGAGCGTCTCCGCGAGATCACGCTGGACGAGGCGGTCGCCAACACGCGGCGCTCGACCGTCTTGGAGGAACGCCGCTGAGGTCGCCGGATACCGCTGGAGCTGCTGGTCGAACATCTGGAGCGATTGCGCCAGACGCTCGTGCACCACGATTCCCTCGGCGAGGTTCACTGCCGGCTGCACCAACTCGGCCCAGGGATGCGAGCCGAAACGCTTGTGCGCTTCCCACATCCCGGCGACTGACCCGGGCACGGCGGCGGCCAAATGACCCACGACGGCGCGGTCGGTCAGTGCTCCTCGCTGGTCGAGATACATGTCACGAGTGGCTGCAAGCGGCGCCTTCTCGCGAAAATCAAGCGCGGCGGTCCGGCCGTCGGCCATTCGGACGACCATGAAACCGCCTCCGCCAATGTTGCCCGCCTCCGGATTCACCACCGCGAGCGCGAAGTGGATTGCTACCGCCGCGTCGACCGCGTTGCCGCCGCGGCGGAGCTCCTCGACGCCCATCTCGCTCGCAACGCGATCGGTTGTCGAGACCATGCCGTCCGCGCCGTAGGTTGCAACCACGTGTCGGCCCGGGAACGCCCAACGATCCGGCGCGACTAACCCTCCAGGGCCTCCAGGGTCCACAGGTGCGATTTCGGTGCCGATGCTCGGCGTGCGGCGGGGCTCGCGAGAGCAGGCGGTTGCCACAACCAGCGCAGCTGTCGAGATGATTTGGAAAAACCTGAACGTGCTTCGCATAAAGACGGACGATATCCGCTCAGTTTCCGCCGGCAGCGCTCCGCCCTGATGTGACCTGGGCGGTCTGACTAAACGTCAGTAGCAAAGAGGGATCACCGGATAGCAATGGGGGCCACAGTCGAGACCGAACCCGCGCGAGAACGCACCCGGTTCGGCAAAACTCTTCGGCGCCAAACATCAGCGACCGAGTCTACCTGGTCGCATCCAGCAACTCCAGCATTGCCGACGAGACGGCGCTCGGCTTCTCCCGCGGCAGGAAGTGTCCGGCGCCCGTGACGACCCGGCGGGCAACAAGTGAGGTAAACGACACGCGCTCCGCAGGCGTGTCCGCCGGCGGAGGTCCGAGTCCATCGTCAGCCCCGTACAGCACGATTGACGGAACCTCGATCGTCGGCCGCTCAGCCAGTTGGCGTTCCAGTGTGGCAAAGCGTGGTTCGCCTGGCGCGTTGAGGTTGCGATGACGGTAGGAATGAATCACGACGTCGACGAAATCGGGATTGTCGAATGACATCGCCGTCTTGTTGAACGTTTCGTCCGTGAAGCGCCACGTCGGCGACCATGTTTCCCAAAGCAGCCGGCAAATGCTGCGGCGATTGCGTTCGAGCCCGACACGGCCTCGTTCGGTATTGAAGTACCACTGATACCACAAGGCTCGTTCCCTCTCCGGTGTAGCCGGCTGCGGCGCTCCGAGGGTGTCCTGAATCGTATAGCCACCGATGAGGACGGCCGCGCGTACCCGCTCCGGATGAAGTGCGGCGGCAATGCACGCCGCGCGACCACCCCAGTCGTAGCCAGCCACCGCAAATCGCGACAGCCCGAGCGCGTCAGCGAGGTCGATCAAGTCTTGGCCTATCGCGGGTTGTTCCGCCATCCGAGGGGCGGACGGTTCACGAAAACGTGTGGGGCCGTACCCGCGGAGGTACGGAACGATTACCCGGTACCCCTTGCCGGCAAGCGGCGGCACCACCTCGTCCCAGGCCCGGACGTCGTCCGGAAAGCCGTGCAGCAGGATGATGGGGAAGCCCTGGACGTCACCGCTCTCCTCAAAGCCAACATTCAGCACAAGCGTTTGGATGGCACGCGCGCTTGGTGACGTGCGAGCTTGAGCCCAGGCTTTGCGTCGTTTTACGACGGTGCTCGCTAGAGCACCGGCGGCGGCTGCGAGTTTGAGGAATCTTCTACGGCTCTGCAGCATCGAATCGCCTCAGTCCTTACGCCTTTGCGAGAACCCAGGTGTCGGCGCCTTCGGCGGAACGACGTTGGGCCGCAGCCCGACGCGCCGCAACCGGCACTGTTATTTCGAACGCTCGACGACGTCGGTGTAAGTGCGGATCTGATGTCCGCGGACGGCGTTCAGTAAGCTGAAGATTGAATCGAGAAGCTGGACTGAATGCAGATCTCGTGTGACGATTCCTGGTGGATACAAGAAGCCTGAATCGAAGTACGCGCGGATGAACGTGCTGTTCTCGTTCAGCGGCAGTGCAGCCACATTGGAGTAGTAGTGCTGCCAGGCGTCGCTCTGGAATAGGTACTGCTCAACGTTTGACGTGTAGACGTAGTTGACGGTCGCCCCGTGCTCCATCAGGTACCGCCCGACAGCACGGATCGCCTTGTCCCCTCCGAAATCGCCCACAATCGGGACCAGCAGGTTGTGCCGTTCGAACTCGCGCAGTATGCGAAAGTTCTGCTCAGTCGCCACGTAGCTGTGATTCAGACCCGCCTGGTCGGTCGCCGTCATCAGCTCGGCGTAGGTCGGAAACCATCGGGCGGCGACGCTTTGTCGCGGGAAGGAGTAGCGCAGGTCCGGCCCTTCTGAAAAGAACGCACGGTAAACGTACTCGAGATTGCGGCGGTCGTCGGCGGTCAGCAGAAATCCATGTCGCTTGACGAGCCGGTTCTCGACCTCTTTCAGATTCTTCTGAAACAGCGTCTCGCTGCCGGTCACGTCGTTGTAGGCGCCGAAGAGCGTCGCGGGTGGCGCCGAGCGCTCGAGACCCGCTGGCCGCGGGCGAGAGAAGAGGCGAGACAGAAAATCGGCGCGATCGTCGGACATTTCCAGGATTGCCTTGAACAGAAGGTGCTCGATCATGTTCTGGCGCCGGATGTCGATGATGAACGCCATGCGGGGACGAAGCGCCGTGATGTAGGTGAAATTCTGATCCGGCCCGACGCCAAGGTAGGCGCCGTCGGATGACGAGCTCGTCTTGAGCTTGGGAATGACCTCCTGGTAGGTCGTCTCGTTCGACAGGAAATTGTCCGAGCGGAAGACCCCGCCAGGCTCGGAAAAATCGACGATCATCTGCCAGAACGCCCGGTCGCTGAGCTGCTTGGGCAGAGTATCGGCGGCTCGACCGCGCGGGGCGACCAGCGCCACGCCCAACAGGCTGAACAGCGTGGTCACGGTCAGCACGAATATGTGGCGACGTGGCATCATCATGGGCCCGCTCGCAGACTCGGGACTGCCGCCGCCACTGCCGTCTCGTTTGCCTCGCCGGTGACTAAGACGGTACGCGAGGATTGACGACAGTGCGCGTCGTTTGTGTGGAGCACAAGGCCACAGGGCGATGCTTAGCCGATCGCAGTGCTGCCGCGACCTCGTCCGCCCCCTGGCCCAAATGGCGGATACGTGCGCGGATGCAGCACGTGCCGATCCAGGAAAAAGTCCGTGAGCTCCGCAGTCGCCTGTGCGAACTCAGGATGCGTGTCGAATTCGTGCGGCACGCCGTCGAACGTGTGCAGCTCCGACGGGACTTTGGCCTCGCGCAGGAGTTGTAGGAAGTGGTAGCTGCTCTCCGGGGGAATATTCATGTCCGCCAGGCCGTGATACAAGATGGTGGGCGGAAACGCCGGTGACACGTACGTCGTCGGACTGGCTGCGCGGTGCGCTGCCGCATCGCTCCCCGGCGGAAGCAGAATGTGCGCCGCGCCGTTGGCCTCGAGACTGATTTCGGTCCGTGGGTAGAAGGCCACGCACGCGGCAAGCTCGCTCCCCACCTTCGGATTTCCGCCCTCGCCTTCAAACTCGGGCCGATTCATCGTCCCGGCCGCTGCGAGCGCCAGAAACCCTCCAGCCGAGTAACCCACCACGGCGACCCGTTTGGGGTCGATCCCGAGCGCGGTGGCGTTTGCACGCGCCCACCGAATGGCCGTCTTGACATCGTGCAGCATCGCCGGGAACTTCGCCACTCCCGTGAGCCGGTACTGAGCCGCGATGGACACGTACCCAAGAGCCGTGACCGGAGTGACCTTATCAGGCAGATCGGCAATGCTGCCTCCCCTGAACCCGCCGCCGTACAGGTGGATGAGCGCCATGTGCTTTTCGGTTCCGGGAGGGGGCCGATAAATGTCGCAATGAAGATCCATGCTGCCGCCCTTGCCGTACACCACGCCTTTCTCGACCTTCACAGCGCTTGAATTCGACGCCTGACTTGCCGCAGCGAACGCGCGCATAGGAGACGCGACGGCCGCCGCTCCGCCGACACCGAGAAACGTTCGTCTAGTGATGTTCGAAGGTCGAGGGTTGTTCAGCATGGAGCGATTATAGAGGGGCAAATTCGATGATTGCAAGGTTGTCGAGGGCATTCGGAGACGCCGCTACTCCGGCCTGTCGTGTCGCGTGGATGTCGACTTTGTCAGATCGTTTCGCGCGAGTTCCAGGCAGTCGTAGTGTCCGGCTCTAGAGCCTGTGAAAAAATGCGACGTTTGAACGCAGAGCTCGCAGAGCACGCAGAGAAATCCTTAGGCATTTCTTCTCGGCGGCCTCCGCCGTCTCTGCGTTGAACGTGATTTGTTCACAACCTCTTTTAGTGCCCACGTGCACGTGGGCATAGCGGGAACCACGATCGTAACTATGAACAAACTACCGCTCACAGGCGGCGCGGCGGCGACTTTCAGTCGCGCGCAGAGTCTACCGCCTTTCAGGCGGTAGTTTGTTCAACCGGACCGCCCCGCCCCTGGCGCTTCTGTTGCTGGATGGTCCGCCTGAAGGCGGACACTACGTACAGTCCTGAAGGCGAACACTGCGTACGGTCTGGTTGCACCGTAATCTCGAACTGCTCCGCAGCCGGAGCCCTCGCCCGTGCGCGGCCAGACACCTGCTGCAA
Source organism: Acidobacteriota bacterium (assembly GCA_003222555.1). Classification (GTDB taxonomy): domain Bacteria; phylum Acidobacteriota; class Vicinamibacteria; order Vicinamibacterales; family CAVVIG01; genus JAHFUJ01. The sequence continues at coordinate 9,697 of QHWL01000293.1, forward strand.
TCTGCGCATCATTCATCGTGCGAGCGGGTCGGGGCGCATCTGAACCTTATAGGCCTTGGGCCGCGACGCGGTGCCCCCTTCGTTGTGGAACACCGTGCGCGTGCCGGTGGTGGTCCACACTCCGCGTCCTTTCCAGCCGGTGTTCGGGTTGTCGATGCGGCCATCCACATACTTGCTGAAGAAGCCCATGGGATACGGAATGTGTATGTTCACGAACTTGCCGTTGACAAGCGCGAGGAGCGCCTCGCCGCCGTTGGCCTCCGCGATCGGCACGTTCGCCCCGAGCCCCAAGGTGTTGTACCGATCGACCCAGACGTAATAGGCGTGATCGGCGCTGCCAGGGTCGGTCACTCCCTTGAACTGCGGCCCCGGAAATTGATAGAGAGT
>QHWL01000783.1:0-381 GCA_003222555.1 Acidobacteriota bacterium
CTACCGCGTGTTCATCCATCACGGAAACCCGTCTCAGGCAGGCGTCGCCGAGGCGTACCGGCAGTTCGCCGCGGAAAAGTAGGTGATGTATGTCGTCCGAATCAGATGTGACGCGACGGGACTTCCTCAAAACCGCCGCAACGACGACAGTGGGCGCGAGCGCTGTCACCGGCCTCACGTTCCTGACCCGGCCGGAGCGCGTCTTTGGCGCCAACGACCGCGTACGCGTCGCCGTCTGCGGCCTCCGGGGTCGCGGGAAGGATCACCTGGACGCGTTTACGCGCGTCCCGAATGTCGAGATTGCCGCCCTCTGTGATGTCGACGAGACCGTGCTCAACAAGCGACGTGGGGAGATCAGGGGCAACCCCTGAACGTTTGTCG
>QHWL01000783.1:484-1224 GCA_003222555.1 Acidobacteriota bacterium
TACTTCTCCGTGCTCACACAACCTGTGGGAAGGACGCCAACTCGTGCGCGCCGCGGAGAAGTACCACCGGATCGTGCAGCACGGCACGCAGAGCCGCTCGGCTCGTGCGCAGATCGAGGCGATCGACCACCTGCACAAAGGCACCTTTGGCGAAATCTATTTGGCGCGGGGGTTGTGCTTCAAGCGACGGGACACGATTGGACGAACACCGGACGAACCCGTTCCCCAGCGAGTCGACTATGACCTCTGGACGGGACCGGCACCGCTGAAGCCGTTCACCCGCAACCGCTTTCATTACAACTGGCACTGGATCTGGGAGACAGGGAACGGAGACGTTGGCAATCAGGGGGTACACCAGATCGACGTCGCGCGGTGGGGGCTCGGCGTCAGATTCCCGAGTCGGGTCTCCGCCGTCGGCGGCCACTTCATGTTCGATGACGACCAGGAGACGCCGAACACCCTCAATTGCGCGTTCGAATTCGATCAGCCCGACGGTCATCGCACGATGATGGAGTTCGAAGTCCGGCATTGGATCACGAACAACGAAGCCGGCCTCGGCCACGGCCTGTTCAATCGCCACAACGCGATCGGTAACATCTTTTACGGGTCGAACGGATACCTGGCCGAAGGCAATGAGGACGGATTCAGCTATGAAAGCTGGCTCGGCGGCGACCAGCACGCCGGGCCTCATGGGAAGTCGGGCAGCGATCATTTCGCGAATTTCATCGCCTGTGTCCGCA
>QHWL01000783.1:1229-2134 GCA_003222555.1 Acidobacteriota bacterium
GGACACATCTCCTGCGCGCTGGTCCATCTGGCGCATGCCTCATACCGTCTGGGCAGGGCGTTGCGCTTCGATCCCGAAACGGAGCAAGTTGTCGGCGACGACGAGGCCAATCGTCTTCTGTCTGACGCGGACCGAGGTTACCGGGCGCCGTTTCTAGTCCCAGACGAGGTTTGAGTTGGCTGGGCTCGGCAGCGACTCGGGCCGATCGATCTCGCGCTTCTGCCCATCGGCGCCTACCGAGCCGCGCTGGTTCATGAAGGCCCTTCACATGAATCCGGCGGAGGCGGTGCAAGCGCACCTGGATCTCGAGGCGTCCGAGAGCGTCGGCATGCATTTCGGCACGTTCCAGATGACGACCGAGGGCATTGACGAACCGCTGCGCGCGCTCGAGGACGCGTGCCGCGCGAGAAGCGTCGCGCCGTCACGATTCCGTACGCTGGGTTTCGGGGAATCGGCCCGGCTGGGGTAGCGAATTGAACAGATCAGGAAAGAGAGGCGTTTCGTGATCATGAGCCTTCATGCGTTCACCGTCGTGCACGTGGTCTTGAGCCTGGTTGGGATTGGTTCCGGATGCGTGGTTGTCTTCGGGCTGCTCACCGGGAAGCGCGCCGACCGATGGACGGCGCTGTTTCTGACAAGCACCGCGGCGACGAGTGCGACCGGGTTCGGCTTCCCGCTTGATCACCTGCTGCCGTCCCATGTGGTGGGTGGCATCTCGCTGCTGGTGTTGGCCGCCGCGATCGCCGCGCGCTATACCTTTCACCTCGCCCGCGCCTGGCGTCGCGTTTACGTCATCGCCGCCATGACGGCTCTCTATCTCAACGTGTTCGTGCTCGTCGTGCAGCTCTTCCGGAGGGTGCCGGCCTTGACCGCGCTGGCGCCGACGCAGTCCGAACCGCCATTTG
>QHWL01000783.1:2168-2705 GCA_003222555.1 Acidobacteriota bacterium
CCTCAACGAACCGGGCGGAATGGCTTAGGTCTGCGGCACCATTTCTCTCATGCCGTCACACCGTCGCTGGACTCTCGCCGCAACGATCATTGGCTCCAGCATGACGTTTGTCGATGCGACCGTCGTCAACGTCGCGCTTCCTGCCCTCCAGGCCGACCTTCACGCGACGATGATCGACGTCCAGTGGGTGATCGAGGCGTACGCGCTGTTCCTGGGCGCGCTCATTCTGGTCGGGGGCGCCATGGGCGACCAATTGGGGCGCAAGCGCGTGTTCCTGGCCGGCATGATGTTCTTCACGGCCGCGTCGATGCTCTGCGGCCTGGCGACGTCGGCGCGTGTGCTGATCGTGGGCCGCGCCCTCCAGGGAATCGGGGCGGCGTTCCTGGTCCCAGGCAGCCTGGCCATCATCAGCGCAACCTTTGACGATACCGATCGGGGCCGAGCCATCGGCACCTGGTCGGGATTCAGCGCGATCACGGCGGCCATCGGCCCCGTGACAGGCGGCTGGCTGATCGAACACGTCAGCTGGCGCGCAGC
>QHWL01000040.1:0-551 GCA_003222555.1 Acidobacteriota bacterium
TTGATTCGACCCGGATGAGCTCGTGTAGAAATGCCGGCCGCAAAAATGTGACGGCGAGCGTCAGACGCCGGCGTACCGAGGAGTCGGCGACGTGAATCTCGAGCGCGCGGAGAAGCAGATGCATCCCGTGAACGATCGGTTCGCCGGGCCCCACGCGGCGCGACACAACCGGATCCAGGTGGACGGGGTTGAAGTCGCCTGACAGCCTGGCGAACGACCGTTGGTCGGCGGCGGTGAAGCGGATCGTGCCGTGGCCTGTCATCGCGACACACTCGGCACGCCACTCGGCCGATCCTGATCGGAGTCGCCCTTGAACAGCACTGGCTCGCAAACGCATTTGATTGAGAACCACAATCTCACATTTTGCCGCTCGAACGGTTCGAAATGGTCGGGCACGATGTCGCCGCCATTGGGATCGATGCGCCGGAATCCCGCGCGCTCGAACGTTGCCGTCCCGATCCCGACGTTGTACACGTCGGCGTACTCCGCGTCCTGCTCCTGGATGAGTGACTGCAGAACTCGACCGAGGCGGCCGACGACGTCGGGTGAAC
>QHWL01000040.1:576-15910 GCA_003222555.1 Acidobacteriota bacterium
GATGCGCAAGGCGCGGCGTCCGGCGTGTTCCGCGGTGCGCGCCGCGAGCAGGCCGACCACTGCCCCGCGGTCGCTCAGAGCGAGTACGTGGTACGAGTACAGCGGATGACAAAGGTAGCGTGCATGAAAGTATCGCGCCGTCTTCCGAGGAACCACGCCGGTTGACGCAGGCCATCCTGCATCGGCGAGCTGCTCGAATTCGTCCTGTCGGGACAGGGCCATCGCAGTGAGGGGCGTCGCCGGCTCATCGCCGAGCGGCGGCGGCGTCAGCGTCAGGGACGCGAGCTCGAAGCGCCGAAGCGTCTCGTTCGGCAACACGTAATGCTGCAGCTCGCCAAGCCGGTAGCCGAGGGCCTGATAGATCGGCCGCGTCGCCGGATTCAGGCCGATTGCCCCGATGGCGACGTGAGGTTCCACGGCGGCGAGGTGCTGCAGCAGCGCGAGCCCCAAGCCCGCCACCGCCGTGTCGTCGCGAACCTTCCACGTCGTCAGCCACACCACGTTGGCGTTGGCGAGAGCGGGATCGAACCTGCGCGTCGGAATGTAGCCGAGAATCCCGGCCACGTCCCCGTCGCTTCGCGCCACGACGAAGGAGTACCCGCCGTCGGCGTTCCGGTGCTGCCAATCGAGCAGCGGTCTGCTGGTGACGAGTGCGTGTCCGCGCGCCCAATGCTCGTCGATGAACCGGACGACATCCTCAATGTCCGCGCCCACACAGCGATCGATCGTCACGGCCATCGGCTACGGATCGAGCGCCGTGGCGACGCCAGTCTGGTCCAGGACCGTGACCGACCGCGGGCGTTCGTACGGCTGTGACGCATTCCAGATGAACACGTTCTCTGCTGCTGCTGCTGCTGCGCGCAAGCCGGATCGCCGCAAGAAGTCCAGACAGGGATTGTTGCGAGCGGTTGGTCTGAACTCGGCTCGGAGCGTCGAGGCCCGTCGTGCGCGGCACTGAGCGACGGCCACATGCAGCATCGCTTCTTCGACGTGACGTCCCATGACGCGACAGCTCAGGAGAAAGTCGACGAGATGCGCCTCCGATCCCTCGAAACGCAGTCCGACGATTCCCGTCAGGCCGGAATCGCCGAAGCGGTCGCAGACGCGGAACGTCAGGAGGCAATGTTCGGGCGCGGCCGCCCAGACTTCGAGCTCCGGTTTCGAAAGGCGCCGCGTCGCGAGGTTCATCTGGTTCGTCTTGTTGAACAACTGAGCGGCGCGATCGAGGTTCCCGTCGGCAAGCGGCTCGACGGTGACCCTGATGTCGAGCGATTCCAGCCACTCCTCGACACTGGCGACGGCCACCAGACCGGATCGCCGGGAGCGTTCCGCAGCGAACATGGTAGTTCGCGTTCGATCTTCCCCCGTCAGAAAGGGCGAATCGAAGCAGCGCAACGAGCCCAGCGCCTCGCGGAACCGGGCTGGATCCTCTGGCCACTCGGGCACCAGGACGTCCGGGATGGCCGACCGCACGCGCGCGCGTTCGATTGCGCTGTCGTCGACGAACACGGCTGATTCGCTGCCGAGGTTCAGTTCTGCGAGCAGATCGGCGATGTTTCGCGCTTTGTCCTCCCAGTTGATCCGCCACCCGGCGAAATCTCCGCGACGCAGCTGCATCTCCGGGTGACGATCGATGGCCTCGAGCGCCGTCGCTTCGTCGTTCCTGCTGACAAGCGCCAGTTGCACACCGCGCGCCGCGAGAGTTTTCAGGGCGCGTTGAAAATCGGCGAACGCCTCGCCCACGTGGTCGTGGCCCCCGAGGGTGATGCCGGTCCAGCCGACTTCGCCTACGACGCCGCCCCACAACACGTTGTCCAAGTCGAGCATGACGAGCCGCCGGGCTCGCCCGGCGATGCCGTCGAGCGCCGCGCCAATGTCCGAGGCCGCGTGCTCGATCACAGCCGAGGTGAACGGCGATTTCGTCGCGTACCAGAGCTTCTGCGACCAACCGCGCGACCCGGCCGATGCGAACCAGCGCCCGGCGTCGAGGACGAATACCGACGGGTGATTGCGCAGCGCATCGGCCAGCGCGAGGTTCATTCGCGCGAGCAGTTGCGCCTGGCCGATCCCTGGGCGGTAGTCGAGCATCCCCAGTCCGCGTTCAAATGGCGGCGACACCCAAATCGGCACGAACACCGAGCGGGCCCGGGCGGCAAATTGAGCGATCGCCGCTGCGTAAGCCCTCACCTCGTCGAGGGCCCGGTCCAAGTCGATCTCGTGGCACGTCAGCGCGCGGCGGAACGCCTCGATCGTGGTCTCGGGCCGCGTCCAGACGACGGCCGACCAGTCGGGGCCCGGCGGTCCGGCCGCCAGCGCGGGCATGATCGGTCCCGGCGGCGCCAGCGCCGTTTCGGCGTCGGCCAGCGTCGTGTTCGCGACGTACCGCGCCAACGTCTCGACGTTGAAATCCGCGATGAAATACAGGCGCTCTGATCGACTCACGTGATCACATAGCGCGTGTCGCGATGTAGTGCGTCAGCGCGCCGATGCTTTGAAAGGGGCTGTCCTCGACCAGCATCTGTTCGTCGAGCAGCTGAACGGTCGTGCCGAAGGCCTCCCCGACTTTTTCTTCGAGCAGAATGACAAAAGTGACGATGCCCAGCGAATCGAGCGAGCCGCCCGCGCCGACGATGACGGTGTCCGGCGACTTGTGGAGGCGCTTAGAGGCCGGCAACTGCCGATTCACGACGTCGATCGCGTCGTAAACGATCCTTAGCGCCTCGTCGTGATCCATCATCGCCGTTCGGCCGCGCGCCGCTCGACGTCGCCCTCTTGCTGCGCGTTCCGAATCGCCAGCTCCTTCGCCAGACGCATCACACGGTTCGACAGGACCGTGATTTGCGTGAACACATACACCATCAGGAACGTGAAAATCACTAGCGCGACGATGCTCAGGGATGGAACTGGAAGCAACCGAACGCTCGCCCGTGTCACCGCGTCGAGCAGTGGCGGAACGATCAAGACCGTCATCGCCACCAGCGTGCCGAACACGAAGATGACGCCGTAGCCGACATACAGCCGGTCCCGGCCGATCAGGTTCATAACCCAAGACAGCAGCACAATCCCGATCGCCACGCCCAGAAGCACCCCCGCAAACGTCATGATGCCCGTCGTCTCGACAGGTCCGCGTGCACGACACCAAGAAGCAGCATCAAAATCGTCTTGAGCGGGTACTTTACGTGGCTGAGCGCCGAATACATCGACGGCCCGTGGCGCCGCTCCCGGACAGTAATCGGAAACTCACCGATGCGGAACCCCAAACGCATAAGGTAGACAAGCGCCTCCGCGTGAAAGTCGATGAAGTGCCAGCGCGTCAGCGGTACGAACGCCCGGCGGCCGATGATCTTGAGGCCCGACGTCGTGTCGTAGATCCGATGGCCCGCCAACAGACCGACCAGTGTCGAAAATAGCTGCATGCCCAGCCGGCGCCCCAAAGGGACGCCATCGTACTTTCGTTGGACCACATAGCGCGACCCGATGAGAATGTCCCACCGGCCGCTATCGAACTCGGTCAACAACCCGCGGACCTGGGCTGGATCGTGCTGACCGTCGGCGTCGAGCGTAATGAGGCGGTCGTATCCGAGGCGCGTCGCGTAAAGCACGGCGGTTTGAATGGCGTGCCCGTATCCTAAATTGCAGAGGTGGGTGGCGACGACGGCGCCGCTGCCCGAGAGGGCGGCGACGGCCTCGTCACGCGATCCATCGTCGACGACCAGCACGTCACAATCGGGGAGGTTGGCGCGGACAGCGTCGATAACGGCGCGAATCGTTGCGGTTTCGTTGTACGCCGGTACCGCAACCAGCGATCGGCAGCGCCTGTCGGGCGGAATGTCCATGGGTCGCCGGTTTTGCGTCAGCGGAAAAGAGTGTGGCACAATCCGCGCGATGCGCCAACCCCGCTTGGGGCGGACCAATCGGTGGAATTGTCGGTTGACAACGCGGTACCAGACAGCGTTCAATACGTGAACGCGAGAACGGCCGGTCTCATCCCAGCGTCTCCCGCCCGCTCCGCTCGCGCCTAAGGCCCGTCGCATCGAGGCCCCGCAGTCGCGTGTGACTGAGACGGCGGTAGCCTGTTCCGATGTCCCTTCCCCCCCGCTCCCGGCCATCGAACGCCTCCCGCGGCGGATCCGTCGACGGCGATCCGGCGCGCGACGCAGCGGCCCTTGAAGCCCGTCGCGCGCTTCGGCTGCTGGAAGCGGTCGCCGAGGACAGCGCGATCACGCAGCGCGGACTCGCCTCCAAGCTCGGCATGGCGCTCGGCCTCGCAAATCTCTACCTGAAACGGCTCGTGCGCAAAGGTCTCATCACGTGCGTCAACGTGCGGTCGAATCGTTTGCTCTACCTTCTCACTCCGAAGGGCATCAGCGAGAAAACACGCCTTACCTATGAGTTCATGGAGTACTCGCTGTGGCTTTACAAGGAAACCCGCCGGCATTTGCACTTCGCGCTCGCGCCGAAAATCCGATCGGGCGCGAAGCGCTTCGCGATATACGGCACCAACGAGGCCGCCGAGCTGGCGTATCTCTCGCTCAAGGAACATGGCCTCGAGCCGGCGGCCATTTTCGACGGGACGGGCACGCGCGAGTTCCTCGGCATGCGCGTGCATGACATCAGCACATACGGGGACATCCAGTTCGATTTGATGATCGTCGCGACGCTCGATAACCCCCAGAGCGAGATCGAGGCGCTCATGAAACGCGGACTCACGCGCGATCAGCTGGTCACCGTCCGCAATACCGATTCGGGTCAGTGACGCCATTTTCACAAGCCTGTCGTGGCGCAGACCTTCAGAGCATGAAAAGATGCGACGTTTGAACGCAGAGCTCGCAGAGCTCACGGAGAAATGCAAGAACTTCTCTGCGGCCTCCGCGGTCTCTGCGTTGAACGTGATTTGTTCACAGCTTGTCCGTAATTTCACTTGGATGACGGAACCGGCCAACCAGATCGGCGACGGCGACGGTGGCGAGCAAGAGGATCATGGGCTTGGCGGGCAGCGAATATCGCGCTTCGGCGTAGAAGGGCGTGTGGACAGCAGTGACGTACAGGACCAGCGCCGCGATCGCCCACGCTTCGTCGCGTGCGCGGCTTCGCGCGAGAACGACCATTCCCCCTGTCGCGAGAAGCATGAGCGCGACCTGGGGCAGCCAGATGGCGCGAGTCGTCACTGGCGACAACCGATTGATGTCGGAGTACCGCACCGGAATCTCGGCCGCCCACAGAAGGAGCGTTCCACGGACGGCCCGCCTCCAGATATGGCGGACCGGATTTTGCCACGCGTTCTCCAGTCCGACGCGCAAGTACTCGCGGTCGGCGGCGATGCGGGCGGTTGTCCGTTCCCACGGATCCGTCGGCTCGGTCCAGATTCGCCGAATGTCCTGGTGCTGATGGACGTACCGCAGCATCGGCTCGGCCGGCAGTCGCGATCTGGCCGCGACGGCTCGAACTCTCTCGTCGAGCGCCGTCGGGTCCGGCGTCGAGTCGGCGATGGTGGTCAACTCCGCTTCGATGCGACCGGGCAGTTGCACCTGCCACGAGCCTTCGAACAGCTGACGCCCGGGGCCTCCCGCGGGTGAGAACGTGACCGTCTTGAAATACACCGCGTTGTACGCGAGCCAGGGGACGACGGCAGCGAAGAACGCCGCCAGCATGATCAGGCCACCGCGCCAGCGAAGGCGCCGAGCGTCGCGCGTCGCGATCACGCCGGCGCCAATGAGGAACAGAGGCAGAAACTGGAACGCCGGCCGCGTGAGGGTGGCCAACGCAAACACCGGTCCGCTTAAGAGGAAAGGCCCAACGGGGCCTTTTCGCTCCCCGCCAGACTGTCCAAGCGCGCGAAGCCACAGAACCATGCCGGCGGTCACCAGAAACGTCGCCAACGTCTCGGTGAGCACGAGCGCCCCGAAGTACGGCAGCGGCGGGTACAGCGCCGTGACGAGGCCGGCGGCCGTCGCGACGCAGTCGCTGGCGATGGTTCGGGCGATCGCGTAAACGAACAAGCAAATGAGCACGAGCAGGGCGGCTTGAGCCAGCGCGATGACGAGGTGGCTCTCTCCGAACGCCAGATCGAGTCCGGCCACGAACGCCGGGTACACGGGCGTGCGGATCGCTTCCGGCACGTAGCGCGGCGTGTTTGCGAATCGCGTGAACCGGCCGGTGTCGGCGAGCACCCGTCCCAACAGCAGGTACCCGTTCTGATCGGTCCACTGCGTATCCCAGTCAGGCCGCTGATATGCGATGAACACCGCCGCGTGCGCGGCCGCGACCGAAGCGATCAGCAGGCACGAGAGGCGGCGGGACATTGGCCGATCCTAACTCACCAGTTGCCGGTACAGCGCCGCAAGGTCGCGCACGAGTCGATCGACGGCGAATCGCTCCACCACCGAGGGGCGGGCGCGCGCGCCCATGTCCGCGCGGCGCCGGTCGTCATCGAACAGTTGCTGGATGGCCGCGGCGAGCGCGTCCACGTCACCTTCCGGCACGAGGACGCCCAGATCGGGCGCGAGGATGACATCGGGAACGCCGCCGACAGCAAAGCACACACCCGGCACGCCCGCGGCCATGCCCTCGATGAGCGCGACCGGCGTGCCCTCATTGCGCGACGTCACCACCACGACGTCGCTCGCTGCATATATCGCCGAGACGTCGCGCTGCCAGCCGAGGAAGCGAACACGATCGGAGAGGTCACGAGCGGCGGTTGTCGCGCGGAGCGCGGCCTCGAGCTCGCCGCCGCCCGCGACGAGGAACCGTGCCCGTTGATCGACGCTCGCGATGCGATCGGCCGCCTCGATGAACAGCTCGGGCTGCTTGATCGTTGTCAGGCGGCCGACAAGAGCGGCCACGCGCGCATTCGGGTCCAGCCCCAAGGCGGCGCGTGCAGCCAGACGATCGGCCGGGCCGAGCGAGGCGAAGGGCGACAGATCGAAGCCAAGAGGCACGACGTGAAAGCGCGCGGCGGTCCCGATTCGGTACCGCTCGAGCAGGTCGCGGCGGATTCTGGAGGAAACCGCGATCAGCGCGTCCGTGCGCCTGCCCAGCGCGCGTTCGGTCGCCGTGAATCCTCGTGTCCGCCAGGCGGCGAAGTACCCTTCGAGCACGTGCCCGTGGTAGGTATGCACCAGCCGCGCGGGCGCATGGCGGCCGGCGCTCGCGTTGTACAACAGCGCGGCGGCGCGTCCGACCGTTCCGGCTTTCGCCGTGTGCGTGTGCACGATCGTGGGACGAAATCGGCAAAGCAGCCGGAAGACGCGAGCGACGGCTGCGACATCGGCCGCCGGCGCGAGCTCTCGCCGAAGCGCCGGTACGTACGCCATCTCGAACCTGCGATCGGGTGGGACGCGGTAGCCCATGTCACCCTCGCCCGGCCCGAGCCGGCCGTGAATCAGCAGCGTCTGGCAGCCCATCGATTCGAGACGTGCGCTCATCTCGATGGCTTGAATCGCGGGTCCGCCGATGTTCAGGCGCGTGATGATGCGCGCAACACGGATGGGCGCGGTGGCGGAGTCGGCCGGGGGCACGCGAGCGCTACTCTACTATGACGCCGCGGTCCGCTCCGATTGACCCGTTCTCCCTGGACGGCCAGGTCGCCGTCGTCACGGGCGGGACGGGACGGCTCGGCAGTCAGTACGCCAGGGCGCTGCTGTCGGCCGGCGCCGCGGTGGCGCTGTTCGACGTGGCGACGCCGGGGCCGATCGTGCGCGAGCTCCTCGACTCGGATGCGCTCATGTCCTCGCACCTTGTCGACACCACCGACCGGGCCGCCGTCGATCGCGCAATGGACGAGGTCGTCACGCGGTTTGGCGCGCCGACGATCCTCATCAACAACGCCGGCCTGGCCTCGTCACCGGCCGACGCGGGTCTCGCCACTGCACGATTCGAGCACTACCCGGCTACGGCCTGGGACGCGATGATGGAATCGCATCTCAAGAGCGCGCTTCTGGTCTCGCAGGCGTTCCTCGTCACGTTTCGCGCGGCGAAGCGCGACGCCGGCAGCATCATCAACGTGTCGTCGACCTACGGGGTCGTGTCGCCCGACCAGTCCATGTACGAACGTCAGCGCCTCGGCGGGCAGGAGTGGTTCAAGCCGGTGGGCTACAGCGTCGCGAAGTCGGGCATGCTGAATTTCACGCGCTGGCTCGCGGAGTACTGCGCGCACGAGCGGCTCGGCGTTCGCGTCAACACGCTCGTTCCCGGCGGCGTGCGGGAGGACGGTCATTCCCCGGAATTCGTCGCCGAGTACGAGAAGCGGACCCCGCTGGGACGCATGGCGCGCGAAGACGACTACAACGGCGCCGTGGTGTTTCTGGCCTCGCAAGCGTCCGCTTACATGACCGGCGCGATGCTCGTCGTCGACGGAGGCTGGACGGCCAGATAGCTGGAGCCGTTTCGCAAGCCTGTAGTGGCTTCTGAGATTGTGAGCAAATCACGTTCAACGCGGAGACCGCAGAGAAGTTCTTGATGGTGTTGAAGGCAACCACGAAAGCACGAAGACACGAAGAAAGCCAACGTACTTTTCGTGGTTTCGTGTCTTCGTGGTTGCATTTCTCCGTGAGCTTTGGCGAGCTCTGCGTTCAAACGTCGCAACTGAGCTGATGGGGGAAAAGGACCATTCCGACCGACGTCTGGCCGGCGGCGGCGCGCTGACCTATGCGACGCTCGAGGCAATCGAACACGCGCGTGGCGCGACATCCGATCCGTTCGAGCGAGCCGCGCTCCTCGCCGATCTCTGCCGTCTCAACACGCTGTACATGATCATGCTGGCCGGCTCCGGTCACATCGGGTCGAGCTTCAGCGCGATGGATCTGATCACGTGGCTCTGGACCGAGGAGCTCGTGAACGCGAATAGTGGCGAGCCGGGCGCCGACACGTACTTTTCCTCGAAGGGGCACGATGCGCCGGCGCTGTACTCGCTGCTCATCGCGCTTGGCAAGCTCGAGTTCGATCTGCTGCATCGCCTCCGCCGCCTCGGCGGGTTGCCGGGCCACCCGGACGTCGGCACGCCTTTCATTGCGGCCAATACCGGCTCGCTCGGTATGGGCATCTCGAAGGCGTACGGCATGCTGCGGGGACGCCGCCAGGCCGGGAAGGCCGGACGCGTCGTCCTGATGATCGGCGACGGCGAGCTGCAGGAGGGGCAGATCTGGGAATCGCTGCAGCCGGTCGCCAATGAACGCCTCGGCGACATCGTCGCCATCGTCGATCACAACAAGTACCAATCTGATGCGACGGTTGCGGCCGTCAGCGATCTCGGCCGCATCGACGACAAGTTTCGCGCGTTTGGCTGGGAGGTGCGCCGTGCCGACGGCCACGACTTCCGGGCGATCCGCGACGGGTTCGCGCACTTCGCGTCGGTAACCGATAGGCCGAAAGTGCTCATCGCCGACACGATCAAAGGCAAGGGCGTCTCGTTCATGGAAGGGCTCTCGTGCGGCGACCAGACGTATCAGTTCCACGCGGGCGCCCCGGCGCTCGAGCACTACCTGGCGGCCGTCGGCGAGCTGACCGATCGAATCAACCGCCGCCTGGCGACGCGTGGCCGCACGGCGCTGACGTTCGCGTCGGCGCCGCAGCCAGTCCGGACACCGCCTTCAGCGCCCGAGCGGTTGGTTGTCGCGTACGGCGATGAGCTGCTGAAGATCGCGAAGACGCGGCCGGAGATCATCGTGTTCGACGCCGATCTCCTGTCCGATTGCGGCATCGAGGCGTTCAAAGAGCAGCTTCCCGAGCGGTTCATCGAGTGCGGCATCGCCGAGCAGCACATGGTGTCGGCGGCGGGCGGGATGGCGCTCGCCGGGTTGCTGCCCATCGTCCACTCGTTCGCCTCTTTCCTCTCAACGCGGGCGAACGAGCAAATCTACAACAACGCAACCGAACGCACGAAGATCATTTACGCGGCGACGCTCGCCGGGCTCGTTCCGGGAGGCCCCGGCCATTCGCATCAATCGGTTCGCGATATCTCGGCGGTCGGATCGGTGCCGGGGCTTGTGGCGATCGAGCCCTGCTCTGAGCGCGAAGCGCGGCTCGCCATCCGATGGGCGATCGAGGAGAACGCCTCCAGCACGTACCTGCGCTTCGTGAGCGTGCCGATGGATCTGCCGTACGCGCTGCCGCCGTCCTACGCGTTGCGCGTCGGCCGCGGTGTGCTGCTGCGCGAAGGACGCGATATTGCGCTCGTCGGGTACGGGCCGCTTTTGATGGCCAACGCGTGGCACGCCGCCGACGAGCTCGCGCCGCAAGGCATCAGCGCAGCCGTCGTGAATCTTCCATGGCTCAATCGAGTAGACGAGGCGTGGCTGCGCGAGGCCCTGGCACGCTTCCCAACGATCGTGACGCTCGACAACCATTACGTCGCGCTCGGTCAAGGGGTGATGATCGCGGCTGCCGTCGCCCGCGCCGGCGTCGGTGCGGACGTCCGGTCGATCGGCCTCATCGACACGCCGGCCTGCGGCAGCAATGCCGAAGTCCTCGCGCATCACGGCGTCGACGCGGCGAGCATCGCCGCCGCAGCGCGCAGCGCCTGGCGCCGCGCCACGCGCGCAAGCGCGTAGGGCGCGGCGCGCGAGACCCCGCGGGATCGGAAAACGATGTACCCCGACTCGGTTCTCCATTGGATAGACGACGCCGAGGTGCCGGCATCGAGCGGCGAGACCTTCGAGAAGCGTTGTCCGATGGACGACCGCTCGGTCGCGCGCGTCGCTCGAGGGACCGCGGCGGACGTTGACATTGCGGTCGGCGCGGCGTCGCGCGCGGCCGATGCGTGGGGCCGCCTGCCGGCGCCAACGCGAGGCGAGATTCTCGGCCGCGCCGCCGCGCTGCTGCGCGCGAGGCAGCGGGACTTCGGCGCCCTGGTGCAGATCGAAACGGGGAAGCCGTGGAAGAGCGCCGTCGCCGAAGTCGAATCGTCGGCCGACCTGGCCGTGTTCATGGGCAGCGAAGGCAGCCGCTTCTACGGCAAGACGATGACGAGCCCGATCCCGAATCGAAGCGTCCGCACCGAGCGCGCCCCGATTGGCGTTTGCGCCGCGATGATGCCCTTCAATAGCCCGCTCGCCGGCATCGCGTGGAAGACGTTCCCGGCGCTCGTGTGCGGCAATGCCGTCGTGGCGAAATCGCACGAGCTGACGCCCTACACGGCCATCGCGTTCGGTAAGCTGCTGCGCGAGGCCGGCCTGCCGAAAGGCGTCTACTCGGCCGTCCAAGGGCTGGGCGCCGAGGTCGGCCTGCCGCTCGTCGAGGATTCTCGCGTCGGCCTCGTCAGCTTCACCGGATCGGTGCCGACCGGCAAGCTGATTCAGCAGAAGGTCAGCGGCCGCGCGGTCCTGGCGAAAGTCTGTCTGGAGCTCGGCGGGAAGAACCCGCTCGTCGTGTGCGACGACGCCGACCTGGCGCTGGCGGCCGCGCACGCGACGGCGTCGGCGTTCATCGACGCCGGCCAGCGGTGCGCGGCCGGCAGCCGCATCATCGTCTTCGATCGGGTGCACGACGCCTTTCGCGAGGCGATGCTCACGCGCGTCAAGGCATTGAAGGTCGGTTCGGGTCCGCAGGACGATTGCGGCCCAGTCATCTCACGGCAGAGTCTCGATCGCCTGCTCCGCGCCGTCGACAAGGCAGTCGCGCGTGGCGCGCGGCTGCTGGCCGGCGGCCACGCGATCGAGACGCTCGCGCCCGGCTACTACATGGCGCCGACCGTTCTCGAGAACGTCGCGCACGACGACGAAATGTCGCAGCAAGAGCTGTTCGGACCGGTGACGTGTCTGTACCGTGTCGCGGGCCTCGACGAGGCGATTGCGCTCGCGAACGCGACGGCGTACGGCCTTACCGGCGCGATTCACACGTTCAACAGCAACCGCATCGAGCAGTTCATCGCGCGGTACCGCGCCGGCCTCGTGTCGATTAACGGCCCGACGTACGGCGCCGGGCCGCACATGCCGTTTGGCGGCGTGAAGAACTCGGGCAACGGCTTCCGCGAGCCCGGGACCGAAGCGCTCGATGTCTATTGCGAGTGGAAGACCATCGTCGTCAATCATGATCCGCAGCGGGTGTGAGATCACATCAACCGCAGAGCTCGCGGAGCACGCCGAGAAATGTTCTGATCTGCGGCAGCGTATGACCGCAGAGCCCGTAGAGCGCGCCGAGATGTTGTCGGCTCTGCGGTCTATGCGTGCTCGGCGGTTGTTTTGATATGGACACGCTGTTTGCCTCCGCGAGCCGCAAGATCCCCCGCAGCGGGAAGCGCCGCATCTGTTTTCCGATCACCAGCCGCGCGTACTACGGGCGCAGCCAGCTGCTGATCAAGACGCTGCACAACCATCCGTCCGTCGAGCTCGAGCTGATGCTGAGCGGATCGATTCTCCTCGACAAGTACAGCCGCCACGTCGCGGCCGACATCGAAGCCGGCGGCTTCACGATCTCGGCGTCCATGTTCAACGTCATCGAAGGCGGCAATCACGTCGCCATGGCGAAAACGGCCTGCCTGACGGCGCTCGAATTCACCAACGGCCTCGACGCTCTCGATCCGGACGTGGTCGTGATCTGCGGCGATCGCTTCGAGCAGCTCGCCATCGCGATGGCCGCCGCGTATTTGAACAGGACCGTCGCGCACATCGAAGGCGGCGACGTCAGCGGCAGCATCGACGAGAGCGTGCGCCACGCGATCACCAAGCTCGCGCACGTCCATTTCGTGACCAATGACGATGCCGAGCGGCGGGTGCTCGCGATGGGCGAGGACCCGAAGTACGTGTTCAACACCGGCTCGCTCGACGTGGAGCTCGCCTCGCGCATCGACACGGTCGTGAGCAACGAGCGCGTCAACGCCTATGGCGTCGGGCACGATGTCGACGTGACGAAGCCGTTTCTGATGGTCATTCAGCACCCCGTCACGACCGAGGCCGACAACCGGAAGCATCTCGAGACGTCGCTCCGCGCCGTCGGCGATCTCGGGCTGCCCACAATATGGTTTTGGCCCAATCCCGACGCCGGCACGGGGGAGATGGCCGAGACCATCCGGCACTTCCGCGAGCACCACGAGGCGCCGACCGAGAAGATGCGGTTCATCACCAACGTTCCGGCCGACGAGTTCGTCGCGCTGGTGAAGGCCACCGCGTGTCTCATTGGCAATTCCTCGGCCGGCATCAAGGAGTGCTCCTATCTGGGCACGCCGGTCGTTGACATCGGCGGACGCCAGCATGGACGGCTCGCCGCCGATAACGTCGTGCACGTCGGATACGACGCGAACGCGATTCGCGCGGCGGTCGAGCGGCAGCTGCGGCACGGCCGATACCCCGCCTCTCATATCTATTACCGACCGGATGCGAGCCAGCAGATCGCCGATCGTCTTGCCGCCGTCGAGCTCTATACGCAGAAGCGGTTCTTCGACGCCGTGACCACCGGTCTTGCGCGCGAGGGACGGCGAGGATGACCGCCGCACGGCAGAACGTCATGACTGAATTTCTCTCGATCGAGGGCCGCGAGGTCGGACCCGGCCGGCCCTGCTTCATCGTCGCGGAGGCCGGCATCAACCATAACGGCGACGTCCGTATCGCTTCGGATCTGGTGCAGGCGGCGGCCCAGGCCGGCGCGGACGCCATCAAGTTCCAAACGCACTTTCCCGAGCACGAGATGCTGCGCGACGGCGCGACCGCCGCGTACGTCGGCGAGTCACTGTTCGATCTCCTGACCCGGACGGCGCTCTCGCGCGATGACCACTTCACGTTGTGCGATTTGGCGAAGAAGAACGGCATCATCTTCCTCTCGACGCCATTCTCGCGGGAGGCGGCCGATTTCCTCGAAACGGTCGGCGTCGCCGCGTTCAAGACCGGCTCGGGCGAGCTCACGAGCCTGCCGCTGCAGCGGCACATCGCCCGGAAAGGCAAGCCGATGATCATCTCGACCGGCATGTCGACGCCCGAGGAGATCGAGCGCACGGTCGAAGCCGTCCGCGCCATCGGCACACCGTTCGCGCTGATGCACTGCACCTCGACGTATCCCACTCCGTTCGAGCACGTCCAGCTCGATTGCATCCCGGCGCTGCAGGGGAAGTACGGCGTGCCGGTCGGATTCTCCGACCACACCCTCGGAAACTTCATGGCCTTCGGCGCCGTTGCGCTTGGGGCGAATCTGTTCGAGAAACATTTCACCGTCTCCCGATCGCTGCCCGGACCCGATCAACAAGGCTCGATGGAGCCGGCGGAGCTCGCCGAGATCGTGAAAGGAATTCGCGCACTCGAACGGGCACGCGGTGCTGCGAAAACTATCCAGCCCGGCGAGCAGGAGGTGCGCAACATGGCGCATCACAGCGTCGTCTCGATGCGCGATATTCCGGCCGGCGCGACCATCGTGGCTGCTGACGTGTGGGCGAAGCGGCCCGGCACGGGTATTCCGGCGCGTCAGCTGGGCGATGTCATCGGTCGGGTCGCCAAGCGCCCGATTCCCGGCGGGCGGCTCGTTCAATGGGACGATTTGCGGGTGGGTCCGGTCGAGTGAGAGTACTCGGAGTCGTCACCGCACGGTCTGGCTCGAAAAGCATTCCTGGGAAGAACACCAGGATGCTCGGCGGTAAACCGCTCATCGCGCACACGATCGATGCGGCGCGCGAGTCGGGTGTGTTCGATCGGCTGATTCTTTCGACCGATGACGAGCTGGCGGCCCAGGTTGCGCGCGCGCGCGGCTGCGATGTGCCGTTCATGCGGCCCGAGTCGCTCGCCGCCGACGACACGCCGCATTTGCCGGTCCTGCAGCACGCGTTGACGTGGCTGCGCGATCACGAGCAGTACACGCCAGACTGGGTCATGATTCTGCTGCCCACGTCGCCACTGCGGCAGCCCTTTCACATCAGGGAAGCGATCGATCTTGCCGTGGCCTCCGGCGCCGATTCGGTCGTCAGCGTCGATGAGCTGCCGCCGCACTACAACCCGATGCGTGTCGTGACGGTGGACGACGATGGCTGGGCGCGGCTGTTGGTGGGCGGGCAGCCTGTCAAGCGCCGGCCGGGGCGCCGCCAGGACATGCCGAAAGCCTGGGTCCTCAACGGCGCTGTCTATTTGTTTCGCACCGCCGTGCTGTTCGACCCAATCGAGCCTAGCTTGTACGGCGATAAAGTCGCAGCGTATAGGATGTCGCCGCCCTACGGCCTGAACATCGACGACCCGGAGGATTGGACCATCGTCGAGCGTGCACTCAACGGAGCGCCGGCCCGATGACGCAGCCGTCCGCCGGCCCGTGCCTGCTGTGGGCGATTCCCAATGGCAGCAGCGCAGGTAATGTGCTGCGCACAGGCGTGCTGGCGCGCGTGCTCGACCACGTCGGCGACGCACGGGTCGTTCTGGTGTCGCCGCTC
>QHWL01000040.1:15959-18430 GCA_003222555.1 Acidobacteriota bacterium
CCCGCGCGTGGCCTTCGAGCCGCTGCCGCCGCATGTTCCGATGGGCGCGGAACGCCGGCTCCTCGGAATCATTCAGGCGCGGTACCTCGAAGCGCGGACGACCGAGACGCTTCGGATCAAGCGGGCTGCGGGTACCGCGCTCCGACACCAGCGGGTGAAAGCGCTGGTTGGTCGCGCTCTTGCGCCGCGCGGCAATAGCGGCCGGTGGTACGATCTGGCCGATCGTCTCGTTTCCGATTCGCGCGCCGACAGCGTCTTCGCTCGACACCGGCCGACACTGGTCGCGGTCAGCACGCCAGGCCTGATTTTCGCGGAGATTCCCTTCCTTAGAGTGGCCCGACGCCGGAAAGTGCGGACGATGGCCGTGGACCTCAGCTGGGACAATCTGACGAACAAGCTGTTTCCGATTCGCCGCCTCGACCGGTTGGTCGTCTGGAACGCCACGATGCGGCGCGAGGCGCACGAGCTTCATGGCTACGAGCTCGACGAAATCGACATTGCCGGGCCGCCGCAGTTCGACGGCTATTTCAACGGCGAGTCGCGGTCGAGCCGAGCGGATTTCTGCCGGCGCGTCGGCCTCGATCCCGCGCGGCGCATACTGACGCTGACGACGATCCCGGCCGACGCATACCCGCGGCACGACATCGTCATCGATTATCTGCTGGAGGCCATGCGTTCGGGCGCGCTCGTCGCACCATGCGATCTTCTCGTGCGGGCGCACCCGCGCGACGATCTCCGAAATTACGATCGCTATGCGGGCACGCCGCACGTCGCTGTCGAGAAGCCCTTCCGCGAGACGGCACGCGCGGGCGACGGCCACAGCGTCGACGTCACGGCCGAGAACACGCGTCATCTCGCGGACACGATGTACCATAGCGACGTCGTGCTGAACGTGGCGTCGACGATCGCGATCGAGGCATCCATTTTCGACACGCCGGTCGTCAACATCGCGTTCGATCAAGACGACGCGGAAACGCGGCCCTTTCTCGCGTCGCCGCTGCGATATTATTCCTACACTCACTACCAGCAGATCGTGCGGGCTGGCGCCGTGCGCATCGCGAAATCGGCCGGTGAGATGATCGATCTGGTGAACGCGTATCTGGTCGATCCCTCGCGCGATGCCGCAGGCCGGCGCCGTGTCGTGACCGAGCAGTGCGAGTTCACCGACGGCCGGTCGGCCGAGCGTCTCGCTGGATTGATCGTGCGCGAGTTGACCGGGCGATCCGTCCCGTCCCTCTCCGACCGCCCTCAGGCTGTGGCTGGAAACCTTCGATGATGGCGCGCTCCGCGAAGTTGAGCCGCGAGCGATCGTTCGGCGTCTCGGTTGGCGGCGTGCTGATGGTCATCGCCCTCGCGCTCTTCTGGCGCGCGCGCATCGCTCGAGCCGAGGTCGTCGGCGGCGTCGGTCTCATCCTCGTGGTGTCAGGCTGGCTGCGGCCCGCGTGGCTGAAGCGCCCGAGCGACACCTGGTGGGCGGTGGCGACGGTCCTTGGGTGGATTAACGCGCGCGTGCTGCTGTCGATCGCCTTTTTCCTCGTGTTGACGCCGATCGGGTATCTGATGCGCGCGCGCGGCCGCGACCCGATGGCGCGCCGCCGCCTCGCGTACCGCGGCTGGATCCGGTACGCCGATCGGTATCGCGACACGAAACACTTCGATCGAATGTTCTGAGGGATTCATGGCCAAATCACGCGTGCTCGGCGAGCTGTTTCAGTTCCTGCGACAAGAGAAGAAGTACTGGCTCGTGCCGATCGTGATCGTCTTCGCGTTGTTCGGTCTCTTGATCGTGTTCTCGCAGACGAGCGCGGTCGCGCCGTTCATCTACACGTTGTTCTAATTGATTTCCAATCGACGAGAGGCTGCCCAGGCGGCCTCTCGTCGGAAGGCGAGTAGCGGTGAACGCTTCAAGAGTGAAGTCTGCCGTGCTTGTGGTCGTTCTTTTGGTCTGTGTGTCGATCGTGTCAGGCCTTGGCGGTTTCGCAATCGGGAAGCGCGACCAGCTCAATCAGATGTGCTGCCTTGTTCCAAGAGGCCGCAACATCGTGCTGTCGATCGAGGAGACCTTGGGTCTCGTATCGTTTCCATCTCAGATCGGTCAAGACAGGTGGGTGTTCAGAAACGGTGTTTCCCGGCGTCACGGATACAAGCGCGTGTATTCGTGGTATCAAGACGATTTTTACCTGCCCGTCGAATCGAAATTGCCGGTGTCCGAAGGCATTTTTCGGTGAAGGTACGGATGCCGGACGGTGGAACGACGCGAAGACCGTGTCGCGGCACATACTCGGAATGTCGCCTACTACCACGATTCGGCCGCCTGCCTGGCCGACGGCGACATCGTTACCGCCGCTCAGGAAGAGCGGTTCACCCTCCGCGGTTATTTCCGAAGGTCGCTGTAGGGCGTTCACGTGATTCGCACCCGTAAGGTTCTCCTTGACTTGTGTCTCGCGACCTTCTCCACGTTGATAGCGCTC
>QHWL01000284.1:0-363 GCA_003222555.1 Acidobacteriota bacterium
CTTCATCAGGGCATTGCTGATATCTTGCCGAACCGCCTCGCGTTTTACGAGAATTGGTTGAATGCCCAGGGACTGCGCGAAGGCACAATCGGCTTGGCTCCGCTGTACGCGGTTCTCAGCTTCCTTCGGTTGGAAGGAGAGGCGTACTACATGATTACGACGCGCGCGGGCGAATACGCAGCCGAGTGGACCGTGCAGTCGATGCCGCCGATCCAGCGCGGCCTGATCAAAGCCGCGCCCGTCTGGCTGCGCGGCCGGCTGCTGTTGCGGCTCGCATCGCGTCTCGTGCGCAGCACCTATCAAGGCAGCCGCGCTGTGTCCCGCGTCCGCCGCGGCGCGGCGAGCATTGACGTGCGCGAATCG
>QHWL01000284.1:452-4928 GCA_003222555.1 Acidobacteriota bacterium
GCGCCTGCTCGCGCTCTTCAACCTGGGCGGGCAGACTGAAGTTGTGACCTGCCGTGGTACGGGCGAGCCGACGTGCGTGTTGAAAGTGGCGCTCCTCAATGGCCAGATCGACCCGGAGGCCGTATGAGATCGGGCAGGTTGATCGCGCTCACTGCCGCATTGTGGATGGCTTCCACCACGGCTTGGTCGGTGGTCGGTCCTGCCTACCAACAGCCCTCTCAGCTGTCCTCGAGCTCCAGGCTCGAGCCCGCCCGAGGGCGCACTCTGGTGATGGCCTTCGAGAACGTCACGCGCGAGGGCCGCATTTTCTGGCTCGGCGAAGGGTCGGCGGTCCTGCTCGCCGACGATCTCAACGCGCTCGACGACAATGCGATCACCAGAGAGCAGCGGCGGCAGGCCTTCGAACGTCTGCAGGTGCCGCCGGCGGCTGCGCTCACCGAGGCCACCGGCATTCGCATCGCCCAGCTCGTCGGCGCCGCACGTGTGGTCGTTGGGTCGCTGCAGCTCGAGAGCGACACGCTCATCGTCCACGCCCGATGCATCGCGCTCGACACGGGGCGCATTCAGGCCGACGTCACCGAACGTGGACCGATTGCCGAGCTTTTCGGCATCTTCGAACGCATCGCGCGGAGGATCGCGCCTGCTTCGAACAAGTCGTCGGAAGAAATCGAGCGGCTGCATCCGCCGCTCAGCGTGTTCGAGGACTATATCAAGGGGCTGCTTGCAGAGACGCCGGCGACGGCGATCGGCTATCTGAACGCCGCACTCAAGTCGCAGCCGACCTTCGACCGTGCGCGTCTGGCGCTTTGGGATGTCTACTCCGATCAGGGCGATCAGCAACTGGCGCTGGCCGCAGTCAACGCGGTGCCGAGCGTTTCGCCTTCGGCGCGACGCGCGCGTTTTCTGGGGGGCCTCTCGCAGCTCGGCTTGAAGAAACACGACGAGGCGTTCGCCACGTTCAAAGCGCTGGCCGATCAGCAGCCGACCGCGACGGTGCTCAACAACATCGGCGTCGTCCAGCTCAGGCGCGGCGGAACGCCGCAAACCGGCGTCGCGACGTACTACTTCAATAAGGCGGCGGAAGCCGATCCGGACGACCCGGACTACTTTTTCAATCTCGGGTACGGCTACTGGCAGGATCGCGACACCCAGGCCGCGATCTACTGGCTGCGCGAGGCGGTGCGGAGGAATCCTGCCGACGGCGATGCGCATTTCGTCCTCGGCGCGTCGCTGGCGGCGGCCGGTCGCTCCGGCGAGGCCGCCCGCGAGAAGGAACTGGCCCGACGCCTGTCGTCGACCTACGAGCAATGGGAGAAGCGTCCCGCCGCCGACGCCGTGCCCAAAGGGCTCGAGCGCGTGAAGGCCGACGTCGAGCTTCCGCATGCGCAGCGCATCGAAACAACGATCGCGACGAGCGAACAGCGCGACCAGCAGGAACTGGCGACGTTCTATCTGGATCGCGGGCGGCGGCTGTTCCAGCAGGAAAACGATCGCGAGGCGATCGCCGAGTTGAGCCGCGCCCTATATTTGTCGCCGTATTTGGCGGAGGCCCATCTGCTGGTCGGGCGAATTCATCTTCGCAACGGCCGCGCGTACGAGGCGGTCGACGCGCTCAAGATCTCGCTTTGGAGCGCTGAAACCGTTGATGCGCACCTGGCACTCGGCGAAGCGTACTTGCAGACAAAGGACGATCAGGGGGCCAAAGCGGAAGCTGAACGGGCGCTCGTGCTTGCTCCCGAGTCGGCGGAGGCCAAGCGTCTGCTGGGGCTTACGCCGAAGTAGGTGGGGCGCGTCCTCAGGACCCGCCAGGCCCTGCGGGCGGGCCAAGCAGGCCCAATGTAACTGGGCTGGACCCTATCAGGTCCGCAAACCGAACGAACACGTAGGCCGGACCCTATCAGGTTGGCATCAGCGTCCGGCATGTTAAAATCGCACACACTTGGCTTCCCATACACAAGACGAAGCATTCCACGAGATCCAACTGAACGGTAAACAGTTGGTGTTCTTGTTCATGGCCGCCACGATTGTGTCGGTCGTGATCTTTCTGTGCGGAGTGCTCGTGGGCCGAGGCGTTCGTGCGGAGCGAACGGGCGCCGCAGCCGAGACCACGGCGCTCAATGCCGTCACAACGGCTGAAACAACGCCGCAGCAACCGCCGCCGGCCGCAACTCCGCCGCCGGCCGGTTCGGACCCCACGGCCGCGACTCCGCCACCGGCAGTGGATGACCTCACCTATTTCAATCGCTTGGAGAAGCCGAACCAGCCGGCCGAAGAGCTGAAGCCGGCGCCCGAGAGGCCGGCAGCTGCACCGGCCGGCCAGGCCGCGCGCGCGACGCCGCCGCCGGCCGCGCGTGCGACGCCGCCCCCGGCCGCGCGCCAGACGCCGCCGCCGGTCGCCAAAGAGCCGGCGCCTGCCGCAAAAGAGGAGGCGTTATCGCCGGCTGAGCCCGCCGGCCCGGGTTACGCCCTGCAAATCGCCGCACTCCGCGATCGCGACGAGGCCGACGCGATCGCCAAGCGCCTCGAGTCGAAAGGTTACGCCGCGTACGTGCTCGCTCCCGCGAGCGGGACGCCCCCGGTGTTCCGCGTGCGCATCGGGAAGTTCAAGACCCGGCGCGACGCGGAGACGGTCTCGGCAAAGCTGCAAAAAGAAGAGCAGTTCAATCCCTGGATCACGCGGTAGGGTCTGCGCAGGGTAGAACATGCGACCAAACCGAGTCGCGCTTGTCATTGTCGTCGGGCTCGTGGTTGCGCTCGGGTTCGTCGCCGCGGACTGGATCCGCGCCGGTTTGAGTGCACGCGATCAGCCGTCGACGCTGGAGGTTTTTCTCGCTCGCCGTGTTCGGTCGTTTGCAATTCCCGCGAGCGCGAGGAGCGCCGCCAATCCGGTCGCGCTGACGCCAGACGTCCTCGCCGCCGCGCGAGCCCACTTTGCGGATCACTGCGCGAGCTGCCACGCCAACGATGGAAGCGGCCAGACTGAAATCGGCCAGAATCTGTACCCGAAGGCACCGGACATGCGCTTACCGGCGACGCAGAACTTGACCGACGGCGAACTGTTTTACATCATCCACAACGGCATCCGGTTGACCGGGATGCCCGCGTGGGGCAGCGCCGACCCACGTGCCGACGAGGACAGTTGGAAGCTGGTTTATTTCATTCGACATCTGCCTGCGTTGACGCCGGAGGAAATCGCCGAAATGGGATCCCTCAATCCCAAGAGTCCGTCGGAGTTGGAGGAGGAGAGGGAGGACCAGAAATTTCTCAACGAATCAACGGCCGAGCCGCCGCGCACAGGTCACGAAGGCATGAAGATGCCGGCGGCAGAGGGGCCCAAGCAAGACTAGACGCGTCCACGCACAATCCGGCTGCGCAAGGTTCGAGAGGTAAGCCATGGTGTGGTTTCGCAAGGCGATGATACTGACTCACCGCTATCTTGGCATCGCGCTGTGCGTGCCGATCGTGATGTGGTTTGTGTCGGGCATCGGCATGATGTACGCAGGCGGCATGCCGCGGCTCACACCGGAGACGCGCCTGGAGCGTTTGCCTCCATTGGATCTGACTCGGGTCCGGCTGAGTCCGTCGGAGGCGGCCGAGCATGGCAACATGACGACGCGTCCTGGACGATTGGTGCTCACGACGATCATGAACCGGCCCGCTTACCGGTTTGATCGCGGAAGTTTTTCGGTCGTGTTTGCCGACACAGGCGATCTCATGACCGACGTGCGGGCGGCTGAGGCGATGACGATCGCCAGCCGGTTCATGCACCTGCCTGAGGAAACCCTGCACCATGCAGGCGTGCTGACAGAACCGGACCAGTGGACCATCGGCCAGGCCGATCAGATGCCTTTGCACAAGATCACTGTGGATGATGCCGCGTCCACGCAGTTGTATGTCTCCGCACCGCTCGGTGAAGTTTCTGTCCAGACGACTCGCGGCACCCGCGCGCTGGCGTGGGTCGCCGCCATTCCCCACTGGCTTTTCTTCGTCCAGTTACGGAGCCACGGCGATTTGTGGCGACAGTCGGTATTGTGGTTGTCCGGGCTCGGAGCCATATCGGCTGTGATCGGTCTCGTCCTGGCCACGATACAGTTTTCGCCCTCTTCGCCGTTCCGGCTCAATCGCATCGGCGCTTCAATCCCTTACGCCGGATGGATGCGATGGCACTACATCACGGGCGCCCTTTTCGGCGTGTTCACCGTCACGTGGCTCTTCAGCGGAATGATGTCGCTGGAGCCGTGGGACTGGGCTTCCGGCGGCGGCTCGGGAGCCGGCGTCCGTAGGGCGATCGCCGGCGGCGGGTTGGATGTGGCCCTGTTCCCTCGTGTTGACGCCGCAATTTGGGACGAGTCGATGCCGGGACGAGCCCCAAAGGAAATGGAGTTTCTCCGGATCCAGGGGGATCCCTACTATGTCGCGCGGGGCGTCGAGACGAAGCCACTGCTGGTAGCAGCCAACCCGCTGCGGATCCGGCGG
>QHWL01000285.1 GCA_003222555.1 Acidobacteriota bacterium
CGTGTCCCATCGCGCGAGAAGCGCGGCTGGCGGCCCGTCTTCGCAATCAATCTCGGCTCCCCGCCGAGCGCGGGCATCACATAAACGCCACCGCCGTCGCGCTCGGATCGGAACACAATCCGCGCGCCGTCCGGGGAGAACGACGGTTCGTATTCATCCGCGGGATCAAAGGTCAGACGGAACGGCGCGCCGCCGCCGATCTGTTGAACCCAGAGATCCAGGTTGTCGCCGCCGGCGCGGTCGGATGCGTAGACAACCAGCTTGCCGTCTGGCGAAAGCGCCGGGTCGGTGGTCAACCCGCCATCCGACGTCAGGTGCAGGAGCGGTGCCTCGGCCGCCGTTCCGGGCGTCTCCGTTCGAGCGATCCACCACGCCCGCCCCGCTATGACACCGACCAGCATCAGCGCTGCGGCCGGCAATGCTCCGCGGCGCAGGCGCGCGCGCCCGACTGTCGCGCTCCCCGCCGGGGCGCCGGCGGCCGCGCGAATCTGCGACGAGTCGAGCCGGCGCCGCGCGGCGCGCAGATCGACGACGAGATCGCGCATCCCCTGGTAGCGATCCTCGGGCTCCTTCGCGAGGCATTTCTCGAGGATGCGCTGCAGGTCGTCGGTCGCCGGGCCGATGGACGGCGGCAGCGGCGGCGCGGGGTCGTACAGGATCGCGTGCAGCGTGTCGACACGACTGGTGCCGCGGAACGGCGAATGGCCCGTCAGCAGTTCGTACAGCAGGATCCCGAAGCTGAAGATGTCGGTCCGATGATCGACCTTCGCGCCGCGCGCCTGCTCGGGCGACATGTAGGACGCCGTGCCGAGCGCCATCCCCGACTCGGTCACGTTCCAGGCGCCTGTCACGGCCCCGTCGCCGCCGAGTGCGTCCACAAGTTTCGCCAGACCGAAGTCGATGATCTTCGCGTGTCTCTCTTCGGCCAGCATCACGTTGGCCGGCTTCAGGTCGCGGTGCACGACGCCGATCTCGTGCGCGCGCGCGAGACCTTCGGCGATCTCGATGGCGACGTCAAGGGCTCGGGCCGGCGCCAGCGGACCGCGCGCGACGACGTCGCTGAGCGGCTCGCCCCGCACCAACTCCATGGCGATGAACGTCACCCCTTCGACTTCGCCGATGTCGTGGATGACAGCGATATGCGGATGCTCGAGCGCGGAGGCGGCGCGTGCCTCCTGCACGAATCGCGCGCGTCGTGACGGATCGGCGACCAACGCCAGCGGCAGGACTTTCAGCGCGACGTCGCGGTGCAGCCGCGTGTCGCGCGCACGGTACACCTCGCCCATCCCACCCGCGCCGATCGCGTCAACAATCTCGTAAGGGCCCAGGAGTCGTCCTGGCGCGAGATGCAGTGGTGCCGCCGCGAAGCCGGCGCCCGCGAGTGCAGCAGCCGCGGGCGGCCGACGCTCGAAAAAGTCGCCTGCCTGATCGTGTGCCGCAAGCAGCGCTTCGACCTCCTGACGCATCGCCGCATCGTCAGGGCACGCATCGTCTAGAAAGCGGGCGCGCTCCGCGGGCGGCCGCGTGGCTGCGTCGGCCACGAGCTGCTTGATCCGCTGCCAGCGGTCTCGATCGAGGCCGGGTGCGCTCATGCCCGAGGTTGTCCGGGTCCGCTCGTCAGCGCCCGATACAACCATCCCTTGGCGACGGCCCATTCGCGCTTGACCGTGGCCGGCGAGACGCCGAGCACGGCACTGGTTTCCTCGATGGTCAGGCCGCCGAAGAACCGCAGTTCCACCATCTTCGCCTGATCGGCATCCAACTGCTCCAGATCGCGCAGCGCGCGGTCGATGGCCAGCACATCGATCGCGTCGACCGGCGCAGCCCGGGTCGCGACGGGCAGGTCGTCGATGACGAGCTGCACGGCGCCGCCGCCGCGCTTCTCGCGCATCCGCCGCCGCGCCGCATCCAGCAGGATCCGGCGCATCACCTGCGCCGCGATCGCGAAGAAGTGCGCGCGCCCCTGCCAATCGACCTGACGCTGATCGACGAGCTTCAGATACGCCTCGTTGACGAGCCCCGTCGTCTGAATCGTGCCGTCTCGCCATTCCCGCGACATCAACCGGGACGCCATCACATGTAGCTCGCGGTAGACGAGCGGGATCATGCGATCGAGCGCGTCGCGATCGCCGGTCTGCCAGTCACGGAGTAATGCCGTGATCTCGACCGAAGGCGTCGATTCGTCGCGCTGCATGGGGATTCCGGGGATTCTGCCACAGGGGGCGAAGGTTGGTCAAAAGGTCACCGTGAGCCTGTTTTCCCCCAAAGCGCGCGTACAGCGACACCTCCCGGCACCGTGCCGGTGCTCGGGCCACGGGTTGATGAGGGATGAAGGAGAACCAGGAGACGGGAAAAGGAGGGTCAGATGCCGAAGATCTTCACACCGCTCACGCTCGTCGTCTTCGCGGCGCTCGTTGCGCGTCCCGCGCTCGCGGCGGACACACCGCCGCTTGCGACCTTGCCGCAAATCACGAACGCGGCGCCAGACAGCACGACGGCCGCGACCACGGACACATTCGTACCGACAACGATTCAGTCTAGTACATCGACCACGCTGGTGAGACAGACTCGTCAGCGGTTATCGACTTTCACCACGGACTGTTAGGGCAATCCCTTACGCGATCTCGAACAAAGGGCGCCCGCAACGCGCCCAGGAGGACCGGCGGCGGTTCCGAAAGGGAAAGGGAGTCACCATGTCGCGCAAGTGGATCGTCCAGACGGTGTTCCATACGTTAGGCAGTCGGAGTCGATGTTCCAAGCCGTTTCGCACCCACCATGGGCGATCGGTGACTAGACCGACGTATCAGCACAGGTCCACGAGCAGTGCGGAGGAATCAACCGTGAAGATGAGACCAGAACAGGAGGGAGCCGTGCATTCATACAAGCAGATTTCACTGGCAGCACTCGCCATTGGTGTCACGGTTCTGGCGACTGCGGTAACAGGAAAGGAACGCGTGCTGGTGTACGCCACATTCGACGTTCCTGGCGCCATTCGAACCAGCCCCCAGGGCATCAATTCGAAAGGCGACATCGTCGGCGGGTTCGTGGACAGCGCGGGGCAGCAGCACGGCTTTCTCCTGAGCGACGGCGTCTTCACGAAGATCGACTATCCGGGGGCGGAGTACACCGACGCGAGAGGTCTGAACTCGCGTGGCGAGATCGTCGGCGCGTACCGGATGCCGGGTGAACCGTCCCCGTCCCTGAGCCGGCACGGGTACCTGCGGACCAGGCATGGAGAGTTCCTCCCTGCCGATTTTCCCGGCCACATCAATACGATCCCGCAACGGATCACGTCCCGGGGATTGATTCTCGGTTGCAGGCACGATACCGATTTCATGGAAACCATGCGGGGGGTGACGCTGAACGCCCGCGATTCGAGCGAGTTCACGGAGATCGACGCATTCGCCTCGATGCACAATGGCGCGACGCCCGACGGGAGCCTCATTGTCGGTCTCTACATGGAGATGGATACGGGGCGCCGCCGCGGTTACCTGCTATACGGAGACACCTTCATCCCATTCGACGTGCCGGGGAGCACGGGAACCCAGGCCTGGGACGTCAACCCGCGCGGCGCCGTCGTAGGGGACTATCAGGACGCGAGCAGAAGGGATCACGGTTTCCTTTGGGACCATCTCCAATTCACTTCCGTCGACTACCCCGCTGCGACCGCCACGCGCGCGCGCGGGATCAATTCTCACGGCGACATCGTCGGGTACTACGCCGATGCAGCCGGTCGAACGCACGGATTCGTTGCGAACCGAATGCGGGACGACGGCGAGGATCGCTGACCAGTTTCTCCGCGCGGCGGTGCTCGGCGGCGGCGAACGACGTGGCGTTTTCGCCTTCAGTATCCTGGCTCGACGTCGACCGTCCAGGGCGCGATCGGCACCACGGTGTTTGGGGTCAACGCTCGCCGCGAGATCGTCGGGACGTACACGGACGCGACCGGGATCCACGGGTTCCTGTACAGACTGCGCGGTGGTCGGGACGGACGAGACGACGATGATGAGCGAGATCGCGATCGGTAGCAGTCGTCGCGCGCCGCGGCCATGGCTTTCTCGCGCCGAGAGGA
>QHWL01000286.1 GCA_003222555.1 Acidobacteriota bacterium
GGCCTCGGCCAGAATCAGCTCGCGATCGATTAACTTCGAGAGCACCGCGCGGACAGGGTCGGCCGCGGCGTCCGCCGAGACCAGGCCCAGGTCGCGAGCGGCCGTCACGTCCGTCAACGTGATCAGTTGGCCCGCCACGAGCGCGAGGACGCGGTCGATGGTTTCGCCGGCGCGACTCTCCTGCGCGGGCGCAATCAGCAGCAACCAGCTAATCAGGCAGATCCGGTGTATCACGAAGGCACGAAGGCCACGAAGGCTCACGAATCTATCTTGTACAAAAAGCCTTTCGTGGATCTTCGTGAGCTTCGTGACTTCGTGATGAACTGGCCTCGGAATCTGCATCAGAACGCCTGGCCGAAAGTGATGAACCATGCCGTCAGTCCTTCGTTCGCCTGCCGATGCACCTTGAAGCCCAGGTCGACGCGAATCGGTCCGACGGGTGACTTGTACCGTAGGCCGCCGCCGACCGCGGTGCGCAGCTCGAATAGATCGAGATCGGTCGCGCGCTTGAATACGTTCCCGGTATCGACGAAGCCGACGACGGTGAGGATACGCCGGATCGGCACGCGCAGCTCCCCGTTGAAGATGACGAGCCCGTTGCCGCCGAGCGGAAAGCCATCTTTGTCGATCGTGTCGCTCTTGAGCCCGGGGACATGACGGATGCCGAGCGTATCGAGGGCGAAGCCGCGGACGGTCGTGTCGCCACCGGCATAAAAGCGCTCGCTCTGCGGCAGGTCGCGGACCGCCTGGCCCTCCTCGATCAGCGGGGTCCCGTCCCGCGTCTCCTGCGGAAATCCAGTGGCCAGGCCGAGGCGTGCGTTGCCCGCGAGCACGATTCGATTCGTGCGCGGCAGCGTGCGGAACGCTTGCGCGGTGAAGAACGATTTCGCGAATCCGACTTCCGAACCGATGCTCCGCGCCGCGAGTTGACCGTTCAGGCTGAAATACTTCCCTGCACCCGGCTCGATGGCATCGTCGCGCGTGTCGCGGATGAGGGACGTCGAAAACGACGACAACAGCACCTGGGTGAACGTGCGATCGATCAGGAGCTGGTCGGACGGGCTGACGTTTTCATCGAAGACGTTGGTCCGCTGAATCTGATAGCTGCCGCTGACGCTCAACGCACGCGTCAGGCGCCGCGCGATTTCGGCGCTCGCGCTGCGCCTGGCGAAATTGAAGCTCGATCGAATCTGCTGCTCGACGGTCGCGGTGACGAGTGCGTCGAAGGCGGTATCGAAGACACGCGGCTCGCGAAAAGTGCCTTGTACCCGGTACTCGGTAAGCCCGTAGCCCGTGTCGGACGACGGGCTGCCCTGCTCGGCAAAAGAGTCGTTCGGATGAAGACTGATGCTGCTGAACAAGTTGATCGAGCGGTTCTTCCCGAAGAGGTTCCGGCGGCCGATCTCGAAGAAAGCCCGCGGCGCGAACTCGAGGCGTTGCGCCGCCACGCCGCCGTCTTCCGCGCTGCGCACGACGCGCAGCCGCCCTTCGACGCCGCCCCCGTACCCGACGGTGGTGGCCGGCGCTTCCTCGATCGTCACCAGCAGGTCGCGCCGCGTTTCGTCGCCGTGCGCGAGCTCGGTAATCCGCGCGCGTCTGAACAACCCGAGCGCCGACAGGCGTCGCTGACTCTCGTTGACCGCGTCGAGACCGACCGGATCGCCAGGCTTGAGCTGGAGCTCGCGCTCGATCGTTCCCGAGCTCGTCCGCACGTTGCCGACGATCAGCACGTGGTCCACGAAAATCTGGGGGCCCTCGTGCAGCGTGAACAGGATGTCGGCTCGGGTGCCGTCCTGGCTGAACTGCGGTCGCGCGTCCACGGTCGCGTTCTGGTAGCCGCGGTTGGCAAGATGGCGCTGAATCTGGTCGCGATCGGCTGCCAGGAGGGCCGGGACGAACGGGCGCCCCGGCTGCAGGCTGAGCAGTTCGGTCAGCGTCGTCTCGCTGGTCGATTGGCTGCCGGCGAACGTCACTGATCCGATGGTCGTACGCACTCCTTCGCTGATCACGATGCGCACGAGGACCTGCACTTGCGTGGCGCCGGTCCCGGCGAGCTCCACTTCGAGACCTGCCTGGACCCTCGCGGCGGCAAAACCAAGGCGGTGGTATAGATCCTGGATCGTCGAGACGTCCGCGTCGAGCTTTGCGGCCGAAAACGGCTGCGCGTCGCGCAGGCGGAGGCTGGGCTCGAACTCGGACAGCGGCAGCGAGGGATTGCCTGAGATTTCGACGCGCGAGATGCGGTACAGCGGACCTTTGCTCACGGTGAAGGTGATGCGCAGGTCGCCGCCAGCTTCTTCGCGCGTGTGCGGCGCGGCCGCGTCGCGGTAGCCCTGCGCTCGAAGAAACTCTTCGATGCGACTGCTCGAATCCTCCAGCACGTCTTCGTCAGCCGACGCTTCACGTTCCACCGGGACGAGCTCCGAGCGGCGATCGGAGGGCAACGGATCGCCGGCAAAGGCCACGTGGACGCGCGGCCCGGAATCGACGGTGAGCGTGATGTTCGCGACGCGGTCGTCGTCGGCAAGGCGCACGGTGGGCACGAGCTTCGCCTCGTAGTATCCCTGGGCCCGGCGCCCCTCGAGGTACTTGTCGATGCGGGCGTTCAGCGCGGCGCGCTCGTACGGCGTTCCTGTGGCGAGCCGCAATTGCTCCAGCAGCTGGGTGCGCAGCACGACCGGTATGCCGCCGACGTCGATCGTGCCGACCCGGGTACGCGATTGCGGCTCGATCGTGAACACCAGCGTGGCGCGTTCGGGCGCGTGCGCGATGTCGGCGCGCGGGGTCACGACGGCGTGGAGGTACCCGCGCTCGCGCAGCGTCTCGGCCACGATCCCCGCGAGCTCGGCCGCACGGCCGAGTGGCGGTGAGGCGCCGAATCGATCGACCACCGCGCGGCGCAACTGGCCCTCGTCCACGCCAGGCGCGCGCGGCGCGACGACGAATTCGATCTTCGAGACCGGGTGGACGGGACTCAGCTCGTAGCGAAGGGTGACGCCGTTGCCGGCCAGGGCCGCGTCGACGCGCACGTCCTCGAACCGCCCGAGGCTGAACAAGTGCGTAATGCTCTCGCGCACGTCCGCCATCGACAACGGCCGGCCGACCTGGGTTTCGACCATTTGCGTCAGGGCCGGCTCGGTCGTGTCGTGCCCTTCGACGACCAGGCGCACGGTGGCCACCGGCTTGCCGAGATAGTCGCCGACCGCCGCGCGCGCAGCCTGGCTGAACCCGATGAGCAGCAGCGCGAGTCCTCCGGCGATCCTGCCTGCCAGGCGCATCAGAAGGCATGCCTCACGCGGAACTCGAGGGCGTAGGTCTGGTCCTCGTTGCGCGACAGAATCCACGACAGGAGATCGCTTTCCTCGTACTCGAGGAGCACGATCTGATCGTTGAAGGTCGTGCCCAGGCTGCGCGAGAAGGTGAAATACACGCGATCGGAGACGCGCTTGCCGATCGTCAAACGCGCCGTCGGATTCAGCCGCGACGTCTGCAGGCTGTACGGATCGATGATCGACGGCGTGAGCTGGAAGGTGTCGACGCCGAACGTCTGCTCGACGACCTTGCCGACTTCGCTCGAGATCGGGCTCGCCAGCGCCTGGGTGGCGCGTGCCCTCAGGATGTCGGTCTGCGTCTGCGTCGGGTCTTTGTGCGCCCGCAGCTCGACGTTCTCCGTCCGCTGCACATCACCGAACAGCAGCGCCAGCACCTCAGCGGTTGGCAGCGGCGGAATGGAGCTGACCGTGGGCCTCAGCTGCTCGGTCGTCCCGGCGGCGCTGACGATCACCCGATAGGTTTGTCCGGCTACGGGGCCAACGCTCGACACACGGACGTTGGTCTCGGCTTCGACGTCGAAGAACGGCTCGATGCGCGTGGGGTTCGTGAAATCGATCGTCCCGCGCGTCACCCGATAGCGCCGGCCTTCGAAATTCACTTCGCCGCGCTCGACGTCGGCCCGTCCGAACAGCACCGGCCGGTCGTACGTGCCGCGCAACGTCAGATCGGCGCTGGCCACCATCCGCACGAGATTGGTGTCGATGCGCAGCGTGGAAGGCGCCAGGACGTGAATGTCGAATGTCAGCGGCAGCGCCGTCGCGGGACCTTCTCCGCCCTCCGACGGAGAGCGCCGCACGGCGAGA
>QHWL01000287.1 GCA_003222555.1 Acidobacteriota bacterium
GCGGCGCGGTCACAACTGGTCCCGCGATCATGGCCGGCCGGGCAGCTGCGGGCGGCAACTTCGCCACTAGCGGCGCGGTCAGTGGCGGCAGTTTCGCGATCGCCGCTACAAGCAGCGGCGATGCCGCTTTCGCCGGAGCCGGCGGCAACGGCTTCATCGTCTCGACCCCCCGCGGCGGCGCTGTCGCAGCCGGCGGCGCGGTCACAACTGGTCCCGCAACTAGGGCCGGCCGCGCGGGCACGGGCGGCAGCTTCACAACCGGCTGAATCGGCGGCTGCACGGGCCTGGTCGTCGCCACGACGGC
>QHWL01000288.1 GCA_003222555.1 Acidobacteriota bacterium
CGTGAAGAGCGAGTCGAGCGTCTCGACCTCGAGATCCAACCGTTCCATCAAGGGAACGGTCATGCTTCGCAGCTCCGGCAGACTGCCGCAAATGCAGACCTGCGCTTCCGCTCCCCCGCGGATACACATCGCGCCGAAAAAGTCCTCGAGCTCGTCTGCCAGTCGCGCGGCAATTTCCTCCCGCGGCCGTGGCTGCTGATCGCCGAACGACTCCCCCAGGTAGCCCCACGCGAAATCGCGCGCCGCGACCAGGGCGCCGTTTCGCACGAGCGCGAACGACGTCATGCGCTCTTCGAGCGCTACGTAGGCCTCAGTCGCGTCCGGCACGATAAACGCACGCCGCAGCCGGGCGAGCGACATCAACGCCAGCGCCGGCGTGACCACCGACTGCACGTGCAGGCCAGCGTCCACGAGCGGTTGGACGGCCGCCGACACCTCGTTCGCAGCCGCGATCGCGACCACGACGGGCCGGCGCGTCATTCCGGCGACCTGCGGAGTGGCCGGCGCGACGTCGCCCATCATGCCGCGGATGGCGACGCCCGCGTCGCGCAACGCCGTCATCGCCTCCCGCCGCATGCGGTCCTTCGACCCGTTGGTCACGACGAGGTGGCGATGGTCGCTCGGCAGGCCCCACGCGACGACGGCAGCCTTGTGCCCGCGCAGCGTTGCAAGCTTCGCCCGCATCTGGGGACTCGTCAGCGGCAATCGCGCGAACGAACGGACAACCGTGTCCGCCTCCTGGCGATGCCACGTCGGGCCTGGTTCAATTTCGACGATGCGGCAGGCGGCGGGCAAAATCTCGATGCCGACTCGTGTGGGCACTGCCTCTTAACCCGACCCTTCGCCCGGCTCAGTGTTGTTCTGGCCTCGGTCGAGGGGACGAGAGCCGGACCGCGCGCCCCGGACGAGGGCAACGGACAACCGCTGCCGTTCTGTTATCGGCTCCAAGGGGAACGCCCCGTAGTAGGCAGTTTTTGGACGGCATGCAATTACACGGGGTTGCACTGCCACGGCCCGCACGGGAAAAGCGCGACGCGACTGTGTCAAACCGACGATACTTGCGTCCACACCGCCGTTGGGGTGAACATGTCCGCGATGTCGCCCGCCGACGATGCCGTGTTCGCCAACGAAGCAGGCGGCGGCGCACAGAACGACCTGCGCCAGCGGATCACGGCCGTGCTCCTCAAGCGGGTCGACACGATCACCACCGACACCCTGGAGATCTTCCCGTTCAGCGGCGCCGAGCCCCTCGATTCTGCGTACTGCCAGAGCGTCGGCCAGATCCTCGTCCAGCTCCTGGCGTTCTCCGTGCGCGATGCCAGACTCGACCCCAAGGGCGCGGTCGTCACCAACCTTCATCGCATCGTGCTCGAGCGGAGACTCTCGACGGAACGGCTCTTCACGTTTGCGTATCTGATCGAGCGCACGGTGCTCGACGAGCTCGCGCTCGACGAAACGTTCGGCGCCCTGACCGAGCCGTGGCCGGTCGTCGCGCAGCTCGTCAGCCGCGCATCGTTCGATGTTCTTGCCGCCTACACCGAGCGCGCCTTCCTCGAGCCGAACGAGGCCTGTATCGTCGATCCGCTCACCACGCTGTACACCCGGGTGATGCTGGAGGCAGTGCTCGCCAAGGAGGTCGAACGCGCCGGACGTTTCGGGGATCTCCTTTCCCTCATCCTGTTCGACGTCGATCGATTGTCGGCCATCAACGAAGAACACGGCTACGGGGTCGGGGACAGGATTCTGGAGCGGCTCGGGATTCTCATCCGGAAATATTTCCGCCAGTACGACTGGGTGGCGCGGTACTCGGAGGACTCGTTCGCCGTCCTGCTGACGCACACCGACGCCGATCACGCGAGCGATCTCGCCGAGCGCGCCCGCCAGACCGTCGAAGAGCGCCTGGGGTTCATCGATCATCGCACAGACGAGCGGGTGGTGGTGACGCTGAGCGCGGCGGTCATCAACGTCCAGGTCGGCGTCGGAGACCTGATCGATCCAGATCGGCTGATGGCCGATGCGGAAGCCCTCGTGGAGCGCGCCAAGCGGCTGGGACGCAATCGCATCGAGCGCGTCGACGGCTATTCCGGCAAGCACCAGACGCGCGCAGGGGTCTAACGAAGCAATTTACAATTTACAATTCACAATTTACAAGGCGACGACCATCTGGCATGCTCACTTTGTAAATTGTAAATTGTAAATTGCCTGAGCCCACTACCCGTACTCTTCCTCGTAATTCGCCTTCAGCTTCTCCACGGCGGCCGAATCGGCGAGCGTGGTCATGTCGCCGAGCGCCTTGCCTTCGGCGATGTCGCGCAGCAGCCGCCTCATGATTTTTCCCGAACGCGTTTTTGGCAGATCCGGGGTGAACAAAATATCGTCCGGTCTGGCGATCGCGCCGATCTTCTTGACGACGTGCTCCTTCAGCTCGTTGGCGATGTCCTTGGTCGAGCGCGTACCGTCAGCTACCCCGTCTTTCAGCGTGACGAACGCCGCGATCGCCTGGCCTTTGATTTCGTGTGCCCGGCCGACCACGGCCGCTTCAGCGACGCTCGGATGATCGACGAGGGCGCTTTCGACTTCCATCGTCCCGATCCGATGGCCTGCGACGTTGATCACGTCGTCGACGCGGCCGAGCAGCCAGAAGTAGCCGTCGGCGTCACGCTTGGCGCCGTCTCCCGTCACGTACACGCCCGATCCCCATTTGCTCCAGTACTGCTGCACGTAGCGTCGAGGATCTCCATAGATGCCGCGAAGCATCGCCGGCCAGGGACGCGTCAGGGCGAGCAGGCCGCCGCCGACCT
This sequence comes from Acidobacteriota bacterium, assembly GCA_003222555.1. Taxonomy (GTDB): domain Bacteria; phylum Acidobacteriota; class Vicinamibacteria; order Vicinamibacterales; family CAVVIG01; genus JAHFUJ01. The sequence goes on from QHWL01000288.1 coordinate 2,802, forward strand.
CGATCGCGTCGCCGCGTTCGTTGCGAATTTCCGCGCTGATGCCAGGAAAGGGCCGCGTCGCCGAGCCCGGCTTCAATGTCGTCACCCCGGGCAGCGGCGTGATCATGATGGCGCCGGTCTCGGTCTGCCACCAAGTGTCGACCACGGGGCAGCGATCGCCGCCGATGAAGTGGTAGTACCAAATCCACGCCTCGGGATTGATCGGTTCACCGACCGATCCGAGCAGCCGCAACGACGAGAGATCGTGGCGGCGCGGCCACTCCGTTCCCCACCGCATGAACGCGCGAATCGCCGTTGGCGCTGTGTAAAGAATCGTGATTCCGTAGCGCTCGATCAACGCCCAGAACCGATCCTTCTGCGGCCAGTCGGGCGCGCCCTCATACATGAACACCGTGGCGCCGTTGGCGAGCGGACCGTAGACGACGTAGCTGTGGCCGGTGACCCAGCCGATATCGGCCGTGCACCAGTAGACATCGTCGTCGCGGAGATCGAACACCAGCTTGGCCGTCGCGTAGGTCCCGACCAGGTAGCCGCCCGTCGTGTGGACGATGCCCTTGGGCTTTCCGGTGGTGCCGGACGTGTAGAGGATATAAAGCATGTCCTCGGCGTCCATCGGCTCGGCGTCGCACGCGAGGGGCGCCTCCTGCATCAGGCGGTGATACCAATGGTCCCGTCCTTCTTTGATGTGGACCGGCATTCCCTGGCCGCCGCGCTGAATGACCACGACGTTCTTAATCGAAGGCACGTCGGCGACCGCTTCGTCGGCAACCTGCTTGAGCGGAACGATCTGCCCGCGGCGGTACCCTCCATCTGCGGTGATGAGGAGGCTCGCCTTCATGTCGTTCATGCGATCGCGAAGGGACCTGGCGCACGCGAGCATGGAGATCACGAGCTCGGGAATCAGCGGCAGGTACATCCCGACGCGATCGCCCTTCTTGATTCCGAGCCCCTTGAGGACGTTGGCGAAGGCCGAGACCTGACGATACAAATCGAAATAGGTGAGCGTACGGCGGTCGCCGGGTTCGCCTTCCCAGACGAGCGCGGCCTTGTTGCGCCGAGCGCCGCGCACGTGGCGATCGAGGCAGTTGACACTGGCGTTCAATTTCCCGCCGACGAACCACTTGGCATGCGGCGGTTGCCAGTCCAGGACGCGATCCCAGCCGCGGGACCACTCCAGCTCGCCGGCCAGCCGCCCCCAGAACGCTTCCGGATCGCGTTCCGCTTCGGCGTAAATGCTTGGGTCGGCGACGTTTGCGCGGGCTTGAAAGTCGGCGGGAGGAGCAAACGCGCGGTCTTCCCGAAGGAGGTCTTCGAGCTCAGGATGTTTTAGATCGGCCATGGCGCCGATTTTATACCGGGGCCCCTACCCCGATCCAAGGGTCGCCAGCCGTGAGCGGACCTGGGCTGCAAGCTCGTCGTGCGTACCGGAGCCGAACTTCAGAAACGCGCGGTAATGGGCCACGGCCGTGGCGGTGTCGCCGCCCTCGTCGGCGACGACGGCGAGGTTGTAATGGGAGCCGGCGTTGCGCGGATCGATCGCGATGGCGCGCTGGAGAAGATCGCGCGCTTCGGCGGCCCGCCCGGACGATTTCTGCACGAGCGCCAGATTCACCAGCGACTCGACGTTGCGGGGCTCGGCGGCGAGCGCCTCTCGAAACTCAGCCGCGGCAGCGTCGAGGCGTCCGGCACCTAGCAACGCAACGCCGAGATTGTTGTGCGCCTTCGCGTATCTCGGATCGATGACGATCGCGCGCTGGAACTGCTTGATCGCGTCGTCGATCTCCCCCTGATCCTGATAGAGCAACCCGAGATTGTTGTGCACTTCCGGGCTGGAGTCGTTCTGTTCGAGGAGCGTCCGGTATTGGGCGAGCGCGTTGTCGAAGTCGCCGACGCGCTGGTAGTACAACGCGAGGCTGAAGTGATCGGTCGGCGCGGGCACGGGCGCCGTCGGCGAGGCTGGAGGGGTCGTGGGCAACGCGGCTGGCGGCTGGGTGCGGCGAGGGGCCTGCGTCCGCGGTCCCGGCAACGCTGGAGGCGTGGAAGAAGGCCTCGCGGGCACTGTACTTGGCGGAGCTGTGCTGACCGCCGGCCGCGGCGGCGCGGCCGGTGCGGGCACCTGGCTCTGCGGGCGCGGCGCTGCCGGAGGCGTGGGAGAAGGCCGCGCGGGTACCGGAACTGACGGAGCCGCGGGGGCCGCCGGCGCCGGCACGACGACCGTCGCCGGTGCAGTCGACCTCGGTGTCGGAAGAGCCGCGGACGTGGCGGGAGCCGGCGTTGGCGCGGGAGCCGGCGTCGACCCGCGAGCCGGCGTCGACGCAGGAGCCGCCGTTGACCCGCGAGCCGGCGTCGACGCGGGAGCCACCGCGGATGGAGGTGACCGAGGCGCGGGCGGCCGCTGAACGGCGACCCGCTGGGGCGCCAGACTCGGCGATGGCGCGGGCGCAGGCGGCGCGAAAAGCACGATCAGCAGCGAGAGCCCGACAAAGCCAATCAGCAGGGCCGCGCCACCGAACGCGGCCAGCGCCTTCAGCGACCGACCGGATTTTCCACGACTCCGCGGATAGCCCAGCGTCGCCAGCACCGAGTCGGTTCGCGCGGTGCGGCGGGGGGCGTCCTCCGCGCCCCGCTCAGACGACTTGCGCCTGAGCGCATCCAGTATCAGGCTCACGGCTGCGTTCCTGAACGGCCGACGACGCTCTCGGGCTGATGCGCAGCGGTGGTGACGAAACCATTCGCCAATCCGGCGCTGATCACGCGCGCGTCCAAGCCGGGCGCGGCGCTCTTCAGCCGCTCGGCGTCGAGACGGGCCGCTTGCTCAATGGAATCCTGAGGCCTCCAACCACGTCGTGACCGACCGGACGTCGCCATCGGGCGAGCCGTCCGACTTGGGAAACGACCCGACGAAAATTGTGAGCGCCGCCTCCGCCGGCAGGCGCCGATCGGTCCCCTCAGAGGCCGTCAGGACTCGACTGGTCGTCAACGGAGTGCTCGCGTGGACGGCTGCCCGCTCGAACCGCCCGTACAGATACGCCGTCGCGCCAACGGCACACGCGGACGCCAGCAGCACCACGGCGGCGCCCGCCAGCAACGACGCGCGCCGTTTGAGCCATCCAAATCGCGGCACCGTCGGCCGCTGCAGATCGAGGCTCTTGGCCGCATGCGACACGATCTCGGGTGTGATGCGGTTGGTGTGCACGGAGAAACCCGCCAGCAGCGCCCGATCGCAAATCAGATTGATCAGCCGAGGAATGCCGTCCGACAGCCGGTGGACGAGCTCGAGTGCCTTCGGCGCGAACGTGACTGCCGCCGATCCGCCGGCAATCGTCAACCGGTGCGCGACGTAGGCAGCGACGGTTTCCCGATCGAGCGGCTCCAGCTCGTAGCGAATCGACACGCGCTGATCGAGCTGCCGCAGTTCGGGCGACCGCAACAAGGTTCGCAGGTTCAACTGGCCGACGAGAATGATCTGGAGCAGCTTCTCCTTGTCGGTTTCGAGGTTCGACAGGATGCGGATCTGCTCGAGCACCTGCAGCGGCAGATTCTGCGCCTCGTCGATGATGAGCACGGCGCTGGCATTCAGCGGGATGAGACCGAGAAGGAAGTCGTAGAGCGCGTCGATCAGCTCCTGCTTGCTCACGTGCACCAGCCGGCCCGCCTTCAGCTCTTCACGAGAGATGACCCCGAAGTCCTGAAGGATTCGTTTGAGCAGATCCTCCTCGGAGAGAAACGGGTTCAGCACGAGCGCGGTGAACGTGGTGCGATCGATTTGCTCGAGCAGCGCGCGGCACAGCGTGGTTTTGCCGGTCCCGATGTCGCCGGTGACGACGACGAAGCCCTCGCGGCGACGGATGGCGTACTGCAGCAGATCGAACGCTCCGGCGTGCGACTGGCTGCGATACAGGTACTTCGGGTCCGGCGTGAGGCTGAACGGCTTCTCGGCGAATCCGTAATAGTGTTCGTACATTTTATTACTTTGTCGCGGGGCCCCACCCCCGCGACCTGTGCCTTCGCGGCTTTCGCCGCTCGGCATTGGTTGTGGCGACTATCCGCTCAGTCAACATCGTCATTGCGACGGCACATTGCCCAGAATCCTAGGCGTCAGGAGAATCAGTAGCTCCACGCGCTTGTTCGTCACCACCGTCGACCGCCCGAACCAGCCCCCTTTGACACCGGCGTTTCTTCGCTCCCGGACCTCGCGTTGGCGGCCGAAGCCGGCCACGACAATCGTCTCGCCATCGGCCACGCGCGCAAGCGTGTCGGTCTCGTGGATCCGGTCCTCGGCGCCCGCGTTCTGGCCCGATGATCGCACCGCCACGATCGGGCTCAGGCTCAACATCACGATCCCGTCAGGGCCGATTTGCGCCGTGACGCTGAGCGTCACAGCGGGCAGGGCGGGGCGATCGTTGTCTTTCCTGTCACCCGGCCGAGACTCCGTCGTAGCGCGGACGATTGCCGGCTCGTTATTCAGCGCGAGCAGCTGCGGGTCGGCGATGAGCGATACTATTCCCTGCTCCGCCAGAGCCGCCATGAACCTCGACACATCGGTCACCCGAAGGCCGGTCAGCGAGGGCCGCGTCAGCGTCGCGGTTCCCGCCGCCCCTGCCGGCGAGCCAGCTTGAGCGAGCGCCGTCCAATCGAGCGTTTGCCTTTTCTCGTCGTTCAACTCGACTTCGAGGATGCGCGCGTCGATCTGCACCTGCCTGTGCACGTGGTCCTGCACGGTATCGAGATAAACCGCCACGCGATCGAGCCGCTCGGGAAAATCGGTCACCTGCAGCAGGCCCGCTTTGCGGTCGACGTTGAACATTGCCCGCTCCGAGAGCAGCGTTTGAACGCCCTTGGTCAGCTCGGCGAAGACATCGGCCTTGGTGGTGCTCACCACACGGGCATAACTCCCGTTTGGACGCGCAGTCGCGTCGCCGCCGAGGCTCGACTCGGCAGTCCGCTCGGTCGCGATGTAGTTGATGTCGTACAGCCGCGTTTCGGGCGCGCGCCTGAAGACGCGGATGAACCCACGGTCGATTGTGTAGTCGAGGTCCAGCGGAGGGAGTATCAGGCCGAGCGCCTGGCGAACTGTGACGTTCTTCAGCTCCCCGATGAACGAGCCGTTGATGGCGGGATCGGGGATGATGCTCAGGCTGGTGCCGCGCACCAACAGCAGCAGGAGATCTTTGGTCGGCACGGGTTGCGCGAAGCTGAGCGTAAACGCGCGGTTGTCGAAGTCGGCCGCCATGGTGCGTTCGTCGAGCTGTGTCAGCGGCAGCGTCGGCATCTGCCCGGGCCGCTGTGGTACAGCCGGCCGGGCCGGCGTCTGAGCTGATGCGGCGCCTGCCGCGGCGAGCGCCACGACCAGCAGGGCCGCACGGCCGAGGTTCGAGGCCCGCGGCTCGGGAGTCGGGGGAGACGCTCCGTCCACGTCCCGACGTTTCGGCTCGTTGTCAGAATTGCATTAGCGGGAGTGTTGATTTTCTTGAAGTGCAGTTCTGTGCAGGGGCGTGCCGGGTGGGCCGGCGGGTGGGCCGGGTGGGTCATCTAGGGGGGGGCGCCGGTCATGCGTTAGTCATAATACTCGCGGCCTAGATGCGTGATGAGCTCTTCACCTTTCATATACCGGAGGGTGTTCTTCAGCTTCATCAGTTGAATGAAGAGATCGTGTTCGGGGTAGAGCTCTGGCGCGTGCATGGGACTCTTGAAGTAAAAGGAGAGCCATTCCTGGATGCCGTGCATGCCGGCCCGTTTGGCGAGATCGAGGAACAGCGCCAGATCGAGGACGATCGGCGCAGCGAGAATGCTGTCGCGGCACAAAAAGTTGATCTTGAGCTGCATCGGGTACCCGAGCCATCCGACGATGTCGATGTTGTCCCACCCTTCTTTGTTGTCGCCGCGCGGCGGGTAGTAATTGATGCGCACGACATGGCAGAGCTGGGCGTACAGATCCGGATACAAATGGGGCTGAAGGATGTAGTCGAGAACCGATTTCTTGCTCTCTTCTTTGGTCTTGAACGATTCTGGATCGTCGAGCACCTCGCCGTCCCGGTTGCCGAGGATGTTGGTCGAATACCACCCTTCGACGCCGAGCAGGCGCGCCTTGAGACCTGGCGCGACGATGGTCTTGATAAGGGTTTGCCCAGTCTTCAGATCCTTACCGGCGAGCGGCGTCTTGGTCCTCGCGGCGAGTTCGACGAGCGCGGGAATGTCGGCGGTGAGATTCGGTGCGGCGTTGGCGTAGGGGATGCCTTCGCGAATCGCCGCGTAGGCGTACACCATGCTCGACGGAATCGCCGGGTCGTTGCTCTCGAGCGCGCGTTCGAAGCTCTCGACCGTCGCGTGCGCGGGCGACTCGACCATGAACACTTCCGTGCTGCCGCACCAGATCATGACCAGCCGGTCGAGCGCGCGGTCGGCCTTGAACTGGCGAATGTCGGCGACGACCTGGTCGGCCAGATCCTTCTGCTCGGCCAACTCCTTCTTGTTCGCGCCGCGCTTCACGTTCGGGCCGTCCAGACGCTTGACGTAGCGCTGATCGAACACCGCCGGCCACGGGCGGATCTTCTCGAGCTCGGGGCGCACTTTGTCGAGCAGTGACGGCTCGATCACGCCCGCCGTGCGCGCCGCCGCGTAGCAGTCGTCCGAGAAGATGTCCCAGCCGCCGAACTCGAGATCGTCGAGCGACGACAAGGCGACGACGTCGCCGAT
>QHWL01000289.1 GCA_003222555.1 Acidobacteriota bacterium
CACTATCGGCCCGACCCGAAATCACGCACCGCCCGTGAAATCGCCTGGCTAATCGTGCGCGAGGAAATCGTCCTTGCCGACGGGCTCGAGAAAGGCACGCTCGAGTGGGCGGAGCTCCCGGCACCGGCGACCATCAAAGAGATTCTCGATGGCTACGACCGACATCACGAAAATCTTGCCAAAAGACTGCAGGCCATCGATGCAGCGCGCTGGGAGCGGCGGGTGCCGTTCAAGTTCCAGGGTCAGGAAATCATGAACGAAAGCGGGTATGACAACGCGTGGTGTTTCCTGCTCGATATCATTCACCATCGAGGACAGCTTTCCACCTACTTGCGTCCGATGGGCTCAACGGTGCCCCAGATCTACGGCCCGAGCGCCGACGAGCCAATGTGATTCTGTTCACTTTCGAACATCGATCCGCCGTCATGCTTATTACACTGCAAGTGTGACGGTTCCTCGAGGCCGGGCCGGCCTGGCACATCGACCCGTCCGGCATGCAGCCGGGCCAGCCCGTTCCCGCCGGAAGGACGCGGCCATGCGCGAGATACTGCTCGTGGACGATGATGCCGGGTTCGTTGAAACGTTCGGCCTATTGCTCGAGCAGGAGGGCTTTGCCGTAACTGCCGAGTGCACGTACGCGACCGCCGTTCAACACCTGAGCTCGCACACGCCGGATGTGCTCATCACGGACATTCGGTTGGGCACTGGGAGTGGCTGGGAGCTGGCCAAGTACGCGAAGCGGCATCGGCCTGCGTTGCCGGTGATCGTGGTCACCAGCTGGTGTGATGCCTTTGAAGCCGAAGTTGAGTATTTTCACACACCAGTCTTCTTGAAGCCGGTCGAGCCCAATGACCTCCTGGCCTATCTGCGGTCGACGGTATTAGTCGATCGCCTTCCTGCTGACTGTGACGAGCCGACACCGGAGCAGCTCATCGGATGAGCTGACCGTCCGGGAACACTCCGCGTTATTTCGTGTTATTCTATTGGTCTCACGCGACACTCCTTTGGCAGACTCCGGTGCACAGGCTTAAATAAGCTCACGGCGGATGCGCGTCTCGGTACAGGGCGCGACTACGGTTTCTTCTTCGGCTTCTTCTTCTCCTTCTTCATCGACGTGCCTTTAGACATGCAGGCCCTCCTTGGGTCATGATAGCCGCGAAGCCTTCAATCCGCGCACTTCTTCGAGCCGCCCGATCGTGAACACTATCTGGTCTTGCCGATCCCAGATTAGGTGCATAATGCAACGTTGCTCGACCCTCGGACGCGGCTCAATTTCCTACACTCTCGGAGTCTTAAGATGGCAAAACGTGGACGCCCCGGCAAAACCGCTGCTGAACGGAAGATCGTTGACTACGCTGAAAACCTCGGCCATTTTCTTGGAAGCGTGCGCGCGAAGGTGTCCTCGTGGAACTCCGAACGCCAGCAACTCGTGAAGCATCTGTCCGCTCTGGTCTCGGACGCGCAAGGCTTGCTCACTGAATTGGGCCACGAGGCGGCTGGAGCGGGACGACGCGCCCACCGCGCTGCGGTGTCGGCAGGTGAGAAGCGCGCTCGAGGCCGGAAGCGCAGGAGGATGTCGGCGGCGGCCCGAGCGAAGATTTCGGCGGCCCAGAAAAGACGCTGGGCGAAGGTCAAGGCTCAGCGGGCGTGACCCTGACAGGAGGTCGGGCCTTCTCAGCCGAAGTCGCCGGACCGCTGGAAACGTATCCGCAATCGTCTCGTCGAGTGCCGCTTCCCGGATGGCACGCTCTTCGGCAGGCGTATGTTGATGGTCGGTGTTGCTCATGCGTGCATCTTCGCTCAGGCGACCTGGGCGCGGCGGCGGATGCGCGCTGGCTTCTCTTCCTTTCCCGCCGGCGTATCCAACTCGATCCACTTATGCGCCCAGTCGGTGATGGCGTTGATCGGCGACGCAAGCGCGCGCCCCTTCCTCGTCAAGGCATATTCGACGCGGACGGGCGTGTCGGGCACGACCGTGCGCTCGATGATCCCTTCCTCCTCGAGCGCCCGCAACCGGCCGCTGAGCATGCGATCGGTGATGTCAGGAATGGCATCGCGCAGCGTCGCGAATCGGCAGCGCGACTTGAGCAGCACGAACACGATGGCCCCGGTCCACCGTTGTCCGATCAATTCGCTCGCGCGATGAAAGCGGGCACAGAGCGCCGGGGTGTGTGCCGGAACGTCTCGCATGATCCTCCGTATCCAACGATACCGCTCCGCCTTGTGTAATGGCAAGTAGATTCTTTACATATAGTGACTATATACTGTATAGTATTACCAGGAGGATGCACCATGAATACAGGCCTGTTACTGCTTCGACTCGTTCTCGGGCTCTTGATGGCAGCCCACGGCTCACAAAAGCTCTTCGGCTGGTTCGGCGGCCACGGGCTCGCAGCCGTCTCCGGCATGTTCGAGTCCCTGGGCTTTCGTCCCGGCCGCTTCTTCGCCTCCGCCGCAGCCTTGTCCGAGGTCGGCGGTGGCCTGCTCATGGCGCTCGGCTTTTTGGGCCCGGTCGGCCCCGCGCTCGTGCTCGCGGTCATGATCGTCGCCGCGATCAGCGTCCATTGGCAGAATGGTCTCTTCGCCATGTCGAACGGGATCGAAGTCCCGCTGCTTTACGCAACCGGCGCCACCGTCCTCGCGCTGACGGGGCCTGGCGCCTACTCGCTCGACGCCGTGCTCGGCCTCGCACCTCTGTGGACGCCCGCCTTTCGGCTGAGTGTGCTCGCCATCGGCATCATCGGCGGCGTTGCCAATTTGGCGATCCGGCGGGCGTCGGCGCGGAAACCCGCGGCGGCGTAACGCGAACCTGAGGGCATCGTCTGCTGGCACTTGTGCACAGAGAGGAGTACCATGTCGATCCGACCCGTCAAGCGGATTGTTCAATCGAAACCAACCGTCGAAGGCGCGGGTGTGAAGCTGCGGCGCGCGTTCGGCTTCGGCAACACCACCGAGTTCGATCCATTCCTTCTGTTGGACGACTTTCGGAACGAGAACCCGGACGATTATCTTGCCGGCTTCCCGTGGCATCCACACCGAGGGATAGAAACCATCACTTACGTGCTCGCGGGCACGGTCTCGCACGGCGACAGCCTGGGCAATCGGGGCAGCCTCGGTGCCGGCGACGTGCAATGGATGACGGCGGGCAGCGGCATCCTTCACCAGGAAATGCCCCACGGTGACACGCGCGGGCGGATGCACGGGTTCCAGCTCTGGGCGAATCTGCCCTCGTCGCTGAAGATGACGGCGCCGCGCTACCAGGACGTCTCGGCGTCAGAAATTCCGGAAGTGGTCGACGACGACGGCACGAGCGTTCGCGTCATCTGTGGAAGCTTCTGGGGCAAGACGGGACCCGTGGATGGCGTCGCGGCCGATCCGCGCTATCTCGACGTCGCTGTCCCGCCGGGACAGCGAAAGCGCCTGGCTGTAGAGACCTCACGGCACGCGTTCGCGTACGTGTTTTCCGGATCGGGTACCTTCCGTGACGCCTCTCAGCCGCGTGAAGTACGGACCGACCGAGTCGGCCGCACCGACGCGGTAGACCCCTCGGAGACCGGAAACCGATCGCTCGTCCTGTTCGATAACGGCGACGAAATCAGCGTGCAGGCCGGAGACGAAGGAATCAGGTTCCTGCTCGTATCGGGAAAGCCGATCGAGGAGCCCGTCGCCTGGTACGGCCCCATCGTGATGAACACCGAGGAACAACTGCAGCAGGCGTACGCCGAGCTTCGCGACGGCAGCTTCATCAAGGGCTGACGTTGTTTCTCTATCGCGGCCAAATCTTCACGGGGAGCTCGGTGTCCTTCCAGGCCTCGTGCGACAGGCCGGCCGCCGCTCGTCGGTCATGAACGCCCTGATACGCTGAGAGGAGTATGCCGGACACTTGCCCGCACATCGAGGCAATCGACGCCGTCAAGCATCCTCGGGTCAGAGCCTGTGAGGAGTGCACCAAGATCGGTGGACAGTGGGTGCATCTCCGCACATGTCAGAGCTGCGGTGCAACGCTCTGCTGCGACTCGTCGCCGAACCGTCACGCGAGCAAACACGCACGCGCCAGCGGCCATCCGGTTGTCGCGTCGGCCGAACACGGGGAACGATGGCTTTACTGCTTCGTGGATGACGCGTTCGGCGAGTACTGAAATCCGACCGGCCCGTCCTGCGCAAGGTCTCTGCGAGCTCTGCGTTCAAACGTCGTGTTTTTTCACAGGCTGACGCCCGCGCCACGCTCGTGAAAACGGCATTAATGCTGAGCAATTCAGCAGCTGTTCGGTTGCGGCTGGGATGTCGTTATCTATGGAAACGGCAACCTTCGG
>QHWL01000336.1 GCA_003222555.1 Acidobacteriota bacterium
CCGTTCGGCACGTATGGAGACAGATAGCTTCCGTCTGTTCGACCGGACCGATCCTCGCCGAGCAAGTGATTCAAACGCTCATGAAGAAACAGCAAGGCCCCCCCGCCATGGGAGAAGATGAAGCGGATGTCCGGGCAGCGGATCAGGGTGCCGTTGATGACCAGGCTCACGACAGCCCGCGGAGTGTCGAACTGATTCTCGAGGGCCGTTTCGTTAACACCTGATACCCCACGGGTCGATCCGCTTTGGGGCCTGGAATCAGGATTGTAGTACGCGGGAACGGTCGGATGGACGAACACGACGGCCTTCCGCCGATTGAGCTCGTCGAAGACCGGCGCAAACGAAGGATCGCCGATCCATTTGGTACCAGGGTTCGAGCTGCCGTAGCTGGTGACGAGACACACTCCATCCGCTTTGAGCACATCGAAGGCGTAGGCAATCTCCCGCAGGCTGCCCTCGACGTCGAACAACGGGAGTGACGCGAAGAGGCCGAACCGTCCTGGATAGTCGCGGACCAGCTGCGCTCCGTGGTCGTTGGTCTCGCGGGCGAGCTTCCGCGCCTTTTCCGGCTCGGAGACTGGAATTCCCGGACGCGACAGGATCGCCGTGGCGATAAGGTTCTGATCCATGCCCTCGATCGTCCGGCCCGGCGCCCAATCTCCCGTGTAGTGATGGTGTGTGTCGATGCGATAAGGCCGGGCGGCGCCGGCTTGCGCCGCCGCGTGCCTGGCGGGAGCCGTCGCGGTGGCGGCCACTGCGGTGACGCCAGTCAACCATTCCCGTCTCGAGAGCTTATGGGAGCTCTTAGTACTCATTTCCGGCCCTCCCTCAACGTTGTCATCGGCAAACATCGGCTCGCCTGGCATGGTGCTGTGCCGGTGCTTCATGTCCCCAGAGGTTTGGAGGCGTGGTCGGAGAATAATCTGAGCACACATTCATGTCAACGCCGAGCGGCTGATGCTTGACACTCCTTCTACGCAGGCGGATAATCACCGCCCGCGAAACTGATTGGAAGTCGAAGCCTTCAGGGGTGTTCCCCCGTCTATCAAGGAGCCTCGCACGTGGCCAGCAAGATTGGGTTTGTGGGTCTGGGCATCATGGGCAAGCCCATGGCCAAGAATCTCTTGAAGGCGTCGCATTCGCTCGTCGTCTATGACATCATGCCAACCGGAATGGAGGAGTTGGCCGCGGCGGGTGCGGACAAAGGCTCCTCCCCGAAAGACGTAGCCAGCCGAACCGACCTCGTGATCACAATGGTGCCCGATGGCCCGGAAGTCGAGCAGGCGGTGCTCGGCTCGAACGGCGTGCTCGAGGGCGCCAGAAAGGGAACGATCGTCGTCGACATGAGCTCGATCAGCCCGATGGTGTCGCAGAAAGTCGGCGCCGCGTGCGAGGCCGAAGGCGTCGAGTTTCTCGATGCGCCGGTAAGCGGCGGCGAGCCGAAGGCGATCGACGGCACGCTGGCGATCATGGTGGGAGGCAGGAAGGACGTCTTCGACAAGGTCGAGCCGATTCTCAAACAGATGGGGTCAACGGTGGTTCTGACCGGGAAGGTTGGCGCAGGCAACGTGACGAAGCTGGCGAATCAGATCATGGTCGCCTGCAACATCGCCGCGATGGGTGAAGCGCTGGTGCTGGCCACCAAGGCCGGACTCGATCCTGAAGTCGTGTTCAACGCCGTCAAGGCGGGACTTGCCGGCAGTACGGTGTTGAACGTGAAAGCGCCGATGGTGTATTCGCGCAATTTCAAGGCGGGCTTCCGCATCCGTCTGCATCAGAAGGATCTGCGGAACGCGCTTCTTGCGGCCGAGTCGTTGAAGGTGTCGCTGCCGTTGACCAGCGCCGTCCAGAACATGCTGGTGTCGTTGATGAACGATGGAAAGGGAGACCTCGATCACTCGGCGATCGTACAGTTCATCGAGCAGATGTCGGCGATCGAAGTGAAACGGCCGAATTAGTCTGTAACGCCTTTTTTCACGAAGCCACGAAGGGGGCACCAAGATCCACGAAGCATTTTTAGTACAAAAAGTCCTTCGTGTTCTTCGTGATCCTTCGTGCTTTCGTGATGGATTTCTGAGGAATGACATGAAACACACGATGGTCTCCGTTCTGGCGGCGGTGTTTCTCGTCGTGACAGCGGTCGTATCGACGGCCGCCAAGGGCGTCCTGCTGATGAACCGCATCGGACCGTCCAAGGTGGAACTGTTTGTCGCCAAGGCCGACGGGACCGGCGAACGCCCTATTTTCTCCACCGCCGGCCTCGACTACAACGCGTCGTTTTCGCCGGACGGCAAGTGGATTGTCTTCACGTCCGAGCGCAACGGCCAGGGGCAGGCGGACATCTACCGCGTTCACCCGGACGGCTCCGGACTCGAACGGCTGACCGACAGTCCGTCTGTGGATGATCAGGCGGCGCTCTCACCGGACGGCAACCAGCTGGCGTTCGTCTCCACGCGCGACATGCACACCGCGAACATCTGGATTCTCGACGTCCGCACTCGGAAAGCGCGCAACCTGACAGGCGGGCCTGACCTGCAAACGCCCGGCAAACCCGACGGCTTCTTCAGGCCCTCCTGGTCGCCTGACGGCAAGTGGATCGCGTTCAGCTCCGATCGCGACACGGCGTACACCGGACACGAACGTGGCGCAGGGGCCGGCCACACGCAAGAGCTCAGAATCTATGTGATCCAGCCGGACGGCAAGAACCTGCGCCGGCTCACGCCTCCGGGTGTGACCGCGGGCTCACCGAAGTGGTCGCCGGACGGCAAGCGGATCGTGTTCTACGAAATCAATCCCGCGCAGACATCGCAGGCTCGCATGGTTATTGGCGGAGGCGCGGCTCCGCCCGCGCAGATCGTCTCGATAGACGTGTCCAGTGGCGCGAGAACGGAACATACCTCCGGCCCGGGACTCAAGGTCTCGCCCCAATTCCTGAGCGCAGATCGCGTCGGGTATGTCGTCAAGGCCGCGCCAAGCTCTGGACCGATCGCCCCTGGCCTGGCGTTTACGAGCGGCGAAAAGACCGCAGCCGGAGCGATACGCAACCCGGCCTGGTCGCCGGACGGCAAGCAGGTCGTCTACGAGAAACGGACGTTTGTGAACCGGCCGCAGAATACGCTTCTCTACAGTTGGAATCCAGAATACGAATACCGCTACACGGACGTGTTTCCGAGCTTCTCGCGCGACGGAAGACTGGTGATTACTGACTTGAATTTTCCTTTTGGCAATCCCGATGCGTCGCTGTCGGTGATGGATGCCGATGGGTCCAAGAGGGTCCGCGCCTTCTATGACAAATCGGGCGCGGCGCTGAGCCCAACGTGGTCGCCCGATGGCCAGCGGATCGTGTTCGGATTCGGGGGGTTCTTCGGGGCGCGCGACGCCCGACCCGCAAAACTGATGATGGTGCGCGCAGATGGTTCCGATGCCAAGGATCTCACGCAAGGGCTGCCCAACAGCGGCTTCCCGAGCTGGTCACCCGACGGCAAGCGCATCGTGTACCGCGTGTGGGGCGGCGAGGTCCGAGGCCTGCGCATGCTCAACCTGGAAGATCACTCGGTGAAGACCATCACCACGGAATGGGACAATTTCCCGTTCTGGTCGCCGAGCGGCGATCGCATCGTCTTCACGCGCCAGAAAACCTCCGATCGCGATTTCGATATCTTCACCATGCGTCCTGATGGCACGGACGTCAAGCAACTTACGTTCGGGCAGGGCACCGATGGCCATGCCACCTGGACGGCCGACGGAAAGTTTCTGTTTTTCGAAAGCGCGAGAACCGGCTTCAAGGACGAAGCGCCGCTGTACGACACATCGCCTCAGCCGTACGCGCAGATTTTCATCATGAAGGCCGACGGTTCACAGGCGCGCCAGCTCACCGATAGCCGGTGGGAGGATTCGATGCCGGTCTTCGTGCCGGCGGCAGCACAAACCAAGTCGACGAAGTAACGTCGCTCGGAAATGTGCGCTCACTTCCTGTCGGATGGGGGTGGCGTCTGGCTGGGCAACGCCTCATCGGCCACCGGGGGCGCGTACGAGAACCCGAACGGTTGACGTGACTCGTCCAGATATTTCTGCTCTTCGGGGCGGACGGCCTTTCCGGTCGTCACGTCAACGTGAATGTGGTAGCCCTTGATCCCTACCGCACGGGCGCGGAGCCCGGCCCGGACCATCCCTTCGACGAATTTTTCGCCCCCCTCGTGACACGTGACCTCCTGGGTCACGTTACTCGCAGGTCTGCCCCGGTCGAACGTCGATGCCATCGTCCACGGCCGCGTAAACACCGTGGGATCGTCGATTCTGGC
>QHWL01000337.1:0-375 GCA_003222555.1 Acidobacteriota bacterium
GAATGGCCGAATGCGGATCCTGGTGCTTGGCGCCACGTTGGGCGGATTGGTTGGGGCGGCGTCGATGCGATCGCTGAGCGCGCAGCAGGGCCGGCGCCCGGCATCGTCGCAGGGCTACATCACCGGTGTTGTGCGCAGCGACAGCGTTCCCCAAGCCGGCGTGTGGGTGATCGCCGAGACGAAGGATCTGCCGACGCCGTTCACGAAGATCGTCGTTACCGACGATCGCGGACGCTTCATGCTGCCGGAACTGCCTGAGGCCACCTACAGCGTCTGGGTGCGCGGCTACGGCCTCGTCGACTCGCCTAAGGCGCAGATGAAACCTGGACCGACATCGCGGACGTTGATCGCCACGCCGGCGCGCACGCCGCAAGA
>QHWL01000337.1:422-4857 GCA_003222555.1 Acidobacteriota bacterium
CGGCACGAACGGCCTTGGGCCTGCGATGCTGACGCAGAATCACTGGATCAACTCGCTCAAGTCCGACTGCAACTTCTGCCATCAGCTTGGCAATCAGCTCACGCGCAGCGTCGATCACATCTTCAAGGCGAAGCCGGAGCTGAAGTCGCACGAAGAAGCGTGGGAGTGGCGGCTCGGAACCGGCGTGCGCGGCACAGCGATGTACTCGGTGCTGACGAATCAGGGGAAGGTGCGGCCGCTGCGAACGTTTGCCGACTGGACCCGGCGCGTCGCGAAGGGCGAAGTTCCGCCCCCGCCGCCGCGACCGAGCGGGCAGGAGCGCAACGTCGTGCTGACGCTGTGGGACTGGGGCACGGATCACTCGTTCATGCACGACGAGGTCGCGACCGACAAACGTCATCCGACGGTAAACGCGTACGGACCGATCTACGCCGTGTCGGCCGGTCACGGGACGCTCGTGATCCTCGACCCGCTGACGAACCGGACCGAAGAGATCGAGATTCCGACGCGCGCGCCGCGCGCCGAGGTGCCGTCGCGATTTCCGAGACCCACTCGTCCCTCGCTGTGGTGGGGTGACACCCATCTGTGGGGAAATCCGCCGTACAACCCGGCCGATCCGCACAACCCAATGCTCGACAGCAAGGGGCGCGTGTGGATTACGTCGAAGATTCGTCCGAATCAGGATCCGTCGTGGTGCACCGATCCTTCGAACAAGTACGCGGCGTGGTTCCCGCTGCGCAACAGCGGACGGCAGGCGTCCGTCTATGATCCGAAGACAAAGCAGTTCACCCTCATCGATACCTGCTACTCGACGCACCACCTGCAGTTCGACAACGACGCGAATGAGACCGTCTACTTCAACGAGCTGACCGGTCCGATCTTTGGCTGGATCGACACGAAGATCTTCGACGAGACGAAAGACGAGCAGAAGGCGGTCGGCTGGTGCGGTCAGGTGGTCGATACTAACGGCGACGGCCGGATAACGCGTCCATGGAACCGTGTCGCCGGTCGCGGCGGTCAGTCAATCCTTTATCAGGGCGATACCGCGACCGGCGGCGCGAATACGGGCGCGCGCGGCGACGGCGGACTGGATCCCTCACTCGATACCGAAGTCGACTTCAACCTCTACTCGGCCGTCCCGAGTCCCGTCGACAACTCGATCTGGGGCGTGGCCGAACGCTTCCCGGGCTATCTGGTGCGCGTCGATCGGGGCACGAATCCGCCCGAGAGCTGCCATGCCGAAGTGTTCCGCGTGCCCGAGCCCGGATTCGATCCGCGCGGCGTCGACGTCGACACCCATGGCGTCGTCTGGACGGCGCTCGCGGCAAGCAGCCATCTCGCCAGTTTCGATCGGCGGAAGTGCAAAGGCAGCATCGGTCACACGATTGACGGCAGCGAGTGCCGCGAAGGCTGGACGCTCTATCAGACGAACGGCCCGAGGCTGAAAGGCACGGACATCCCCGCCGACTTCCACTATTTCAACTGGGTCGATCAGCACGGCATCCTCGGACTCGGCGCGAACAGGCCGTTGGCAACGGGATCGAATTCGGATTCTCTGCTCGTGCTCGATCCGCAGACGCGCGAATGGATCACGATGCGCGTGCCCTATCCGCTCGGGTTCTACTCACGCGGCATGGACGGCCGCATCGATGATCCGAACGCCGGCTGGAAGGGACGCGCACTCTACGCGAACTACGGAACGCACTTCGTGTGGCACATCGAAGGTGGAAAAGGCACCAGGGGAAAGCTGGTCAAATTCCAGCTTCGTCCCGATCCGCTCGCGCGATGAGCGATTCAACCCCGTTCGATGGAGACAAGCACATGATACGTGCACTTGCTGCGACACTCGTTGGCCTGCTCGCCCTCGTCTGCTCGTCGTCGGCACAGACCGGCGGCGGTCGTCTGCAGATTTCATGGATCGATGTCGAGGGAGGCGCCTCCACGCTGTTCGCCGCGCCCAATGGACAATCGCTCCTGTTCGATACCGGCTTTCCGGGCAATGACGACCGCGACGCGAAGCGCATCGTCGCCGCAGCGAGAGCGATGGGCCTGACGCGGATCGACCACGTGGTCATCAGCCATTGGCATGGCGATCACGTCGGCGGACTGCCGGCGCTCGCCAAGCTGCTTCCGCTCGGCACGTTCTACGATCACGGGGACGGGGTCGAGGAGTCCGACCGCTCGTTGTACGAGGGCTACAAGGCCATCGCCGGGACGCACCGACGCATCGTCAGGCCTGGCGACACGATCACGCTCGGCGACGTGCGCGTGCGCGTGCTCGTCGCTGAGGGACCCGTCATCGCCGACGCCGTCAACGGCGGCACGGCCAACCTGTTGTGCACCAACGCCGCGCGGCAAGAGCCGGCCGCACCAGAGAACATCCGGATGGTCGGGCTGGCGATCAACTACGGGCCATTCAAGATGGCGACCTTGGGGGACGCGGACTGGTCGCGCGAGATGGAGCTGGCGTGCCCGGTGAACAAGCTCGGGCGCATCAACCTGTACACGATCAACCGACACGGGAGTCTCGACAACTCGGGCGCGCCCGCGCTGTTGGGCGCCATTCAGCCGCAGGTCATCGTCGTGAACAACGGACCGCGCAAGGGTCTGGGACAGAAAGTCGCGGTCAAGTACGTTACGAGGCAAGGCGAAACGCCCGCCCCCTACGAGCTGAACTCGTATCTCCGGCTCGCGAAGCTGCCCGCCATCGAGGGCATCTGGCAAGGGCACCAGTCACTGCTCGATGCAGACGCCGCGCACAACACCGCGCCCGACATGATCGCCAACCTGGAGGAGGGAGCCGCCGACCGGGGGCATCCGATCACGGCGGCCGTGTCGGCCGACGGCACCTTCACAATGACGAACTCGCGAAATGGATTCGCCAGAACGTACCGGGCGCGGTGATCTTCTACGTCAGCGCAGATGAAGCACGCCACGCGCATCGTTCTGCTGCCGTGAGAAACACCACCTGATCATCTTGAAGTCGTTCACGGATGCGAGCGTCTGAGGCGCCACGCCATCCGAGCGTGATGATATGTTGCGCCGACAGGCCATCGTTTTGCAGGCTGCGGAGCAACCCGAGCGGAAAGTTCTCGTCGAGGAGGACGATCACGACGCCTGACGAACGGCGGGAGGCAGATGAGCGGCGACGTGAGCAGCGTAGCTTAGAGCCGATCGCACCTGTTCAACCGCGAGCGCGTATGTCGGCGACGGTCTCTACCGTCTCCCCGGCGGCGACCGCTGCGACAAGCGTGGCGACATCGATCCGGGTTCCGGTGATGCACGGCTTGCCGAACCGGATGTCCGGGTCCATAGAGATGCCTGGGAACATTTCCGTAGTCTTTGTCTATTGTTTCTGACTCTACCACGCAAGAAGGCAAGATCCCTTCTTGGAGCCGATTTCCGCCTGTCGGCTGGCGGTTTCGGCGGACCCGCGTCATCCACCAACGAGTTCTCGGATCCGTGCTGCCTTCCTCAAGCCAATGCCGCGGACCTGCGTCATGCTTTCCTCGTCGGCTGTCACGACGTGTTCGACCGAGCCAAACTTGATCAACAGCCGTTGAGCCAACGCTGGGCCCACACCGGATAGGCCCTGAAGCATGTAAAGTCTCCGCGAAGCGAGGCGCTTTGGCTTGCCGTCGTACCGTCGAAGAATGCGTTGCTCCGAGTCTCGCACTTGTTGCGCAAGAAAGCGCAGGATCCGCAGCGCATCCTCTGGATCGCGGGCGTGTAGCACAGGGAGCCGCCACATCACCGCCAACGACACGATCGCTCCTTTCAGCGCGTGTGCGAGGGAGGTCGCGAAGTCAGCATACGTCTTCCGTTCGACCACGACGCCGCTGTCGATGAAGTAGTCGCCGATGGGTAGATGCACCATTTGGACGTCGAAGTCTTCGCACTCTCGCGCCAGACGGAGTACGGCGGCGTTTCGTTCTGACAGGTCAACGCGAAGCTGATGTCGTCGTGGAGGCACGACCGCCGCATCCGCCCACGCCTTCGGCGATTCGCCGTCGCGATTCTCATTCGACATCTGCCGGGCGTCTCATCCTGGAGGGGAAAGCCAAAGGTCCACGGTCAGGTGCAACCATCAACGAGCCACAACATTGCCTCAGCGCTTCCGCGCCTTTGCACCACCTACGATCCACGACGAACCAGCAACAAGCGTGTCCGTTGCCAGGACGGTTGGAGTTCTCCACTCGCGATTATTGTGGGCTGAGAACACACCCACGAGACCGCACGCCCCTCGGGCTTCCCCACAACTGTCGCCTACGTCAATTCGCCCAACACGGCGTCGTCCTGATCGTAGGCATCGACGGTCGTTCTTGCGTTCGTCGCCTTGAGCGCCTGCTCGAGCAAACGGATTTCGCGAGCCACGCGCGTGACGAGCCTATCGAGGACCTTCACGTCGTACACGGGTTCCTTGAGGATCTCCTTG
>QHWL01000337.1:4897-5734 GCA_003222555.1 Acidobacteriota bacterium
GGTGAGCGTTGTCGTTGCGAAGGGCCAGCAGTTCTTCATGACGCTTCTTCAGCGTCTTGAGCCATGCCAATCCTTCATTGATCGTGATCTGCGCCATACATTCGCCTTCATCCCGATGCCGATCGCATCTGACGACGACGATGCCATCGTCGTCGAACGATTGTCAACAATGCAGGGGAATGTGTAGGGGGAACTGTAGACGTCGGTACGCCCCGTGAAAGAGCGGACAGAACAGACTCCCTCTTGTCAGGCGCGGTGGGAATCCGCAGGACCACGTCCTGGCAAACCGCCTCGCGCCAGGTGAGCGCAGCGGCGAGCTGAACGACATCGTATCCCGCAGGTAATAGCACAGAGCCGCCTACCAGCCAAATGATTGGCCACATCAGCCAATGAGTTGTCGCTTTCTTTCTGGGTTGACTTCGCGCTGGAGGTGCCGTTAACTGTCGGCGGCTCACAATTGCCCTCCGCGGACATCTGAAAAACGACAATAAATAGACGGAGCAAAACCGACCATTTCCGCCAGCAGCCGAGACGGGAGAGTTCTACTTCGTCGCCTCCTCAGTGCGCAAGTCCGTGTGGACTTGGTCCGCCAGCTCCGCGGTATGTCCCAGAACTCGACCGAGCCATCACGCGGCCCGTTCGTAGTCTAGTGGCGTGTCTGTGGCGATTCACTATCAGTTCAAGACGATCAACGCAGAGACCGCTGAATACGCAGAGAGTTTAGAGAACCCCAGCGCTACAAAGGGACGGACGCATTCGACGCAGGCGGCCTGCTTTGCAGGTTGAAAAGCTCTGCGAACTCTGCGTCCTCTGCGTTAACAAGTTCGTGGCTAAAAA
>QHWL01000338.1:0-438 GCA_003222555.1 Acidobacteriota bacterium
TTTGGTCGTCCCGTATCCTCAGAGCCGTGACAGCCGTATGGTTCTAATGTAACGTATTTGGTCGTACGACCATAAACAAGTTATCCATCAGTAAATTATTGATATAACACATCTTATGGGTAGAATCGTTGCGGTCGCCAATCAAAAAGGCGGCGTCGGCAAGACCACGACGGTGATCAACCTCGCGGCGTCGCTGGCGTTGGCGAACCAGCGAGTTCTCCTCGTCGACGCCGACCCGCAAGGCAACCTGACGAGCGGGCTGGGTAAGAAAGGGAAGGCCACACCAAACGGCACCATTTACAACGCCCTCACCGCCGCCGAGCCGACCACCGACGCGACTCCGTTCATGATTCCAACTGGCATCGACCGGATGCTGTTGCTGCCCGCCGATCGAAATCTCACAGGCGCCGAAATCGAGCTGGTCATGCTGCCCCGCCG
>QHWL01000338.1:457-4339 GCA_003222555.1 Acidobacteriota bacterium
GGCTGCGCGCATTGCTGACGGTCGCGCGCGACGACTTCGACTACATTTTCGTCGATTGTCCGCCGTCGCTCGGGCTGCTTACGCTGAACGCCCTGGTTGCCGCAGACGCCGTGTTGATTCCACTGCACTGCGAATACTTCGCGCTCGAGGGCTTGGCCGATCTCGTCGGCACAATCCGCCGCGTGCGCGCGGCACTCAACCCCGCGCTCGATATCGAAGGCGTGCTTCTGACGATGTTCGACGAGCGCACCAACCTCGGGCAGCAGGTCGCCAACGACGTGCGCCAGTTCTTCAAAGAGAAAGTGTTCCAGACGGTGATTCCGCGCAACGTCCGCCTCGGCGAGGCGCCGAGCCACGGCATGCCGGTCATCGTGTACGACGTGAAATCGCGAGGGGCCGAAGCGTACCTGGCGCTCGCCCGCGAAGTGCTCGAGCGAAGCGCGGCGAGGGCGGCATAGCCAAGAAATGCAACCACACGAAAGCGCGAAATTACTTCGTCGCGGGACCCCACATTGTTTACTTTTTGGCGGGGCCCATATTATTCACTGCGCCTGGGGCCCCACCCCAGCCGCTCTCGCTCGCGCCTGACACCCCAGCGCGGCTGCCGCGCTGGAGACCCCGCCCTTCGCGCTCGCTAGGGCTCGAGGCTGCCGTCACCTGTGCCTTCGCGGCCTCCGCCGCTCGGCATTGCTTGAGGTCCGCTCAATGCGGCAATCATGGGAGCCATATGGAAAAACGACCAGCGCTGGGTAAAGGCCTCAGCGCGCTGATTCCCGACGCGCCCGAGCCTCGCATCTCCCCCTTCGAGGTCGACATCGATCGCCTCGCGCCCAATGAGTTTCAGCCGCGCGGCCGCCTCGATCCGCCGCGCCTCGAGGAGCTGGCGCGCTCGATCAAATCGAACGGCGTGATCCAGCCGATAGTGGCGCGCAAGGTCGGCGATAGATTTCACATTATCGCGGGCGAGCGCCGCTGGCGCGCCGCGAAGATCGCCGGCCTGCTCCGCGTGCCGGTCGTGGTCCGAGACGTCGCGGCGGGCCAGGAGCGATCGCTGCTCGAGATGGCCCTCATCGAAAACATACAGCGCGAAAATCTGAATCCCATCGAAGAGGCGTTCGCGTACCGCCGGCTCAGCGACGAATTTCAGCTCACGCAGGAAGACATAGCGGCCGCCGTAGGGAAGGACCGCGCCACCATCGCGAACCTCGTGCGTCTCCTGAAGCTGCCCGAGGAGGTGCGCGCTCAGGTGGCGTCCGGCGCGCTCTCGATGGGTCATGCGCGCGCGCTGCTCGCGCTGCCGAGCCAAGCCGATCAGCGACGGACCGCTCACGACATCATCGCGCGCAATCTGACGGTGCGCGAGACCGAGTCGCTCGTCAAGAAGATCGCAGACGCCACGGTGGCCCCCGCGGCGGCACCGGCCAAGCCGGAGGACGTCCACACGCGCGCGGCAGAGGAGCGGCTGCGGCTTGCCCTCGGCACGCGCGTGCGTATCGTACGCCAGGGATCACGCGGGAAGATCGAAATCGACTTCGGATCGGAAGACGAGCTGATCAGGATTTACGAACAGCTGACAGATCGACCGTAAGAGCCTGTGAAAAAATGCGACGTTTGAACGCAGAGCTCGCAGAGCACGCAGAGAATTCTTAGGCATTTCTTCTCGGCGGCCTCCGCGGTCTCTGCGTTGAACGTGATTTGTTCACAACCTCGTAAGGCCCGGGCCGCGGAGGTGCGGCATCCAGCGTGACGTTGACTAAGCGGAAAGTCGATGCAAAGAAAGGACACATGGCCAAGCGTCTGACGCAAATGGTCGCCTGCGCCGGTTGAGCGAGCAAACTCGCCGCTGGCGAGCTCGCTCAGGTGCTGAGCGCCATACCCGCGCAAACCGACGACCGGGTTCTGATCGATTTCCGGACCTCGGACGATGCGGGTGTGTACAGGTGGGAGGGGGGACCGGCAATCGTGCAGACGGTGGATTTTTTTACGCCGATTGTCGACGACCCTTACATCTACGGCCAGATTGCAGCTGCCAATTCCGTGAGCGATATCTACGCCATGGGCGGGCGGCCTCTGACGGCGCTCGCCATCGCCGGCTTTCCGAAGGAAGGACTCGATCGCGACGCGGTCCGCGCAATCTTTCGGGGCGGCTTCGACAAGCTGCGTGAAGCCGGCGTCGCCCTGCTCGGCGGCCACACCGTGCAGGATCAGGAAATCAAGTTCGGCTACGCCGTCACGGGCGCAATCGATCCGACGCGCATGTTGTCGAATGCCGGCGCTTCGCCGGGCGACGTCCTGTTCCTGACAAAACCGCTCGGCACCGGCGTCGTCGGCACCGCCATCAAATTCGATCGAGTGCCGCCGGCGCTCGCGGAGGAAGCGATCCAATCGATGCGCACGTTGAATCGCGCCGCGGCCGAAGCGCTGCAGGCACAGTCCCCTGGCGCCGTGCACGCCTGCACTGACGTCACCGGTTTCGGCCTCATCGGACATGGCACCGAGCTCGCCGTCGCGAGCGGCGTCACGCTGACCATCCAGGCGGGGCAAGTCCCTATGTTCGAAGGCGTTCGCGCCCTCACCCGCGAAAATCGATCGGGTGGAATGGGATCGAACCAGGAACATTATTCCGGAGCCGTTCAAGCCGACCCCGGTGTGGACGACGATCTCATGTCGTTGCTGTACGATCCCCAAACCTCGGGCGGGCTATTGATTGCGGTGAACCCCGGCTTTGCGGCCGTGGCAGCCGAGGCGCTGCAAGCGGCCGGCGTGCGTGCGACGCGGATTGGCCAGGTACGGCCGCCGGTGTCGGGCATTGCCGTGATCGTCGGATCGTGAAGCGCGCCTGCGCCGCGCTTGTCGGGGCTCGTGCGCGGATGGTATAGAATTGCTGTTTTGTCTCCGCTTTCGAAGAGGCGCTGAGTGAATCTGGACCTATCGGTCGCGTGGGTCATCGTGTTGGTGCTGCTGTTGTCGGTCGTACTCAACCGCCTACTGCTCCGGCCGGTGACGCATGTCATGAGCGAGCGCGAGGGCGCGATCCGCTCTGCGCGCGAGCTTGCGGAAGCATCGCGCGGGCGCGCGCAGTCGGCCACCGACGAACTCGAGACGAAGACGCGATCGGCGCGGGCCGAAGTCTACCAGCAGATGGAAGAGAAGCGCCGTGCGGCGCTCGAACGGCGCGCCGAAATCGTGGCCGGCACTCGGCGCGAGGTCGAGCAGGCGATGGCCGATGCGACCCGACGCGTGCGCGCCCAGGCGACGGCGGCGCGTGGCCAGCTCGAAGGCGACGCCGATGCGCTCGCTACGATCATCGTCGAGCGCGTGCTCGGCAGAAAAGCTTCCTGATTGCCGAATCACCTGTTGCCCGCCGTCTGCCGCCCGCGTGCTTGTGAAACTCCTCGCAAGCTCGCCCTGCGAGTGATGATATTGGTGGCGGTCCTCGCGTGTTTCGTTGCCGTGCCGGCGCGAGCCGCCCAGCCGGAGACATCGCCGGCGACCGCCGCCGAAAGGGAAGCACACGGCAGCGACATCGTCGGCATGATCGCCCGCGCGGTGAACTTCGCGATCCTCGCCGGAACCTTGTTTTACTTCCTGCACTCGCCGATCCGGACGTATCTTGCAGGCCGCAGCAGCCAAATCCGCAGCGACCTCGTGAACGCCGCCGAGATGCGGCAGGCGGCGGCGGCGCAGATCGAAGAGATCGAGCGCAAGATGAAGGCGCTGCCCGCCGAGCTCGAAGCGCTGCGCGTGCAAGGCGCGGAGGAGATCGCGGCCGAAGAGGCGCGCATCGCTGCCGCCGCCGCGACCGAGCGCAATCGGTTGCTCGAACAAGCGCGCCGCGAAATCGATGTCCAGGTCAGGATTGCCGAGCGCGAGCTCGTGAGC
>QHWL01000315.1 GCA_003222555.1 Acidobacteriota bacterium
AAAGGCGCCGGTTTCCGCTTAGGATCCCCCAACCCCTCACTCCTTGGGGCATGTGCACTTCTGCACACATCGCGGTCGGCCACTCTGTGTAAACTGCTGAGAATGTCTGGACTGCGGCGATCCACTCGGCATGCTGGCGTTCCGCGCGGCAAAGTCGACATGGGCCGGGCAGTTACCCCCCCCAGGCTTAGTGCCCGCTGTGTTGCTCGAATAGAACGCTGATCGCCTCGAGCGATGCTGGACCCAGTGCCACGTTTGCCAAACGTGCCATCACGTGTGGGACGTCGACATGATGCCGCCGCGTACGACAGTGAACTGACGCGAACAATTGGTGGACTAGGACGTGTTGAGGCAAGACAAGTCAGCGAAGAAGATAGCCAAGGGTCGCCACTCTGGAGATCGCAACATTCTCGAGGGCGACATCGTCGTCACGGCCGTGGCTGGACACTATGCGATTGGCCGTATGACGGCGGACGGCAAAACGCAGGAGTCTCTCGGGGCACAGCACAATCGCGCCGAGGCGTTGAATTGGGCCTGTGCACTCGCTGGCAGGAAGCATCGTGTATTCCTTTACCCGAGCGCGGGCACGCCAGGCTATCTCCCATTCGACTGCGCTGAGATTTCAGAATAGCCCACGACCAATACGAGCGGGATGTTGCCCTGATGCAATCGCCCGCGAACGGCAGTCATTGAATAGCAGACCATATAACCACTCCGAGCGGCCCTCAGGTCGGCCCGCCATCTTGTCCGCGCTGCAAGAGGACCACTGCCGTGGTCGAAGTGGGTCAGTCCAGTCTGTCGTCACGGTGGTTCATCTGTCACAGTTGCTCGAAGATCTGGTCATCGCCTCCTCGTCGACCTCGCGCGAAGAAAAGTTAGCGCCGCTTCTGCCTCGTCCGAGGGTTGACTCGTGACTTCCGAGAAGGGAAGTCAGAGCAGCGACAAGGCCGCCGCGGCACGGAAACCGACTCGCACATCGAGCGCGACCGAAAGGGCGACGTAACATGGCCGAGTACGCATTCACGTTTGGAGCGAGGTCTTGTCTGATCAAGACCTATGTGCAGGTCGAAATCGGAGGTGAGAGCGGCTACATCGCGTTCACGTTCGCCGTAGAAAACGATGGGCTTTCGCTACGGCCCATCGGAGACCGCGACGGCCAACCCCTGACCTTTTTCGCTCAGACCGAAGAAGGTGTGCTGGCGCAAGCTTCCGAGGGTTTGGCGCATCGATTCGGGCCGCGGGCCGGTGCTCCCAACTCCCCCAAGGCAGCGTCGATTCGACATGTGCAACTTCCCGCGCTCATCGATGACCGGCGACCCGCGCTGACGGTGCTCGCGCAAGACACCATCAGAGCGGGCGACTACGTGGTCGTCAACGGTCATTACGCGACGCCGCTGACGCAGACGCCGTGGCCGGGATCGGGCGCGATCCTGGGGAGAGCCCTCGAGGGAATCGACGCTGGACACTGCGGGCGGGTCCGCGATGTTTCGTCAAAGACGATACCCGACGTCGCGCCTCCTGGGAGAAGCGAAGAGGCTCAACGGGCTTGGGCGGCCTTGAAACGCTACGCAGGATGGTTGGGCCACGACAAGCAGTCGAACAACATGCGCGCCGCCCTTGACGCCCTCGGTGTGGTGTTGGACCAGCGGGGTGGTCCCGAGGCCACCGCCGCAGCCATTGCGAGCGTCCGGTGGGAGCTTGGACGACTCCACGCGGTGGATTTGAAGAAGCTGTTCCGCAATGCCCTGCATGACCTCAGCGTCGATCTCGATTCAGCGGAAGGCGAACCGTAACGCGAGGCTCGGCCCGTGTCGTCTCACAACACCTCTGCGTTCTTGCGGCGCGCAGAGACGTGGCCCATATGGCTGCTCCGGATCGGCGGCAGCCGCCACCTCGAGTTGAATGCTGATGTCCCCGGCAACGTCCGCCCTGCTCGAAAGAATCTCGTATCCAATCTTCCAGGCGGTCACGTCGTAGGCGCCGCCGGGCACTTCTACTTGCGCGACTCCAGCTTCGTTGGTGGTGGCCCTGAAGATTCCGAGCCGCAGCTCGACGGCATCGATGGGCGCGCCGGTCTGTCTTTCGACGACCTTCAGCGTGACGCGATGTTCAGGCGGATTGACGGTGATGAAGCGGAATGCAGACGACCCTTGCTGGTGTAACGGTTCCGGCGCCCCCGACTGAAGCGTCCACGAGTAAGAACCCTCGGTGTCCGGCGCGGCAAAGTCGAGCTCTGTCCAGTACAGCGCGCTCGTTCCAGGCCACGGCGCCGCTCCGAGCGTTCCGCTGCCCACGGGCCTTCCCGCCTCCGTGTGGATAGCGACGGCCGTGCCCGTCAAGTCGCAGCCGCACGAACAGGCGGCACCGACTTTCAGCGTCGCTCGACGGCCGGTCACGACCGGCGACGCGAGATCCCACACGGCCAGGCTGGTTTCGTGCGACGCGACGTCCTCAGGTTTTGACACCAGCAGCCTCGCGCCCCGCGATGCGGCCGAAAACGGTGACTCTGGGGAGACCATGCAGCGCGAAGCCGCCGGCAGACTCACCCTTCGCTGCGTCGGTTCGTCCGCAGGCCCGCCAGCGCGTCGTGAAGGATCGGCGTCGACCAGGCCGCGTAAAACGGCGGCTTCTGGATCTTGAACATCAAGCCCGGCCTGCCGAATTCCGGATCTTTTCCCGCGTCGACGGAGGCGTTGTATTTGGCGACGGTGTCCTCGAGGGCGCGCGGCGGCATCGGTTGGGACTGATACGGATTAGCAACCTTGCGAGCCAGTTCTGCAATCGTGTCTGCGCTGTAAAACCAGCCGTTCGGATCCACGTTGGGAGGTTTGGGATCCCACTCCTCCCTCATGACGGCGTCGGCGTCGAAGATGGCCCAAATCGGACCGCCGCCATTGGTCTTCCCGTTCTTCCCGGCATTTGCGTGCCTGCTGAGACACGCGTTGAGAAAACCGTAGGTATCGTCCAGCTCGTTCCAGAACCGCAGTCCCCACTGATTGACGCAAATCACGTCCTGAAAGCTGCGCACGGTCAGCCCGGAACCACCCGCGAGCGGGAACATCGGACTGTTCGGGTTCCACCTCAGGTTCTCGTACCCATAGCGAGCGCCGATGTGGCGCGTTTTCGTCACCGAGCGGCCACGCTCGCTCGCGACGTTCGACGTCCCCCAGAGCCCCGCGCCGATGGCCATCGCGAGCAGCTCTCCATCAGCGGGTTGCTTGCTCCACGGTTCACCGGCGACCTGGTACTCCTCTGTCAGTCGCGGGTCGAAGGTCCTGCGAAACTCCACGTTGCTCGTAAATCCACCGGTGGCGATAATCACGCCCTTCCTCGCCTGGATGTTCACCGGTTTGTCGTCGACGGTGGCCGTGATGCCCTGGACTCGTCCCGATGAAGGATTCTCTCGAACGATGCGCGTGAGGTGGTGGCGGAGCAGGATTTGGACGCCCTTCGCGCGCGCGCTCTTTTCGAGAGCTCTGACGAGGCCGGATCCTGGACTCCCGTTGATCGTTTCCTTCAGGTCGTCGGAGAAGACCTGAGTGCGAAACAGGCGCGGAACGGTCCCGCCGTTGACAAGTGTCGGCATCACCTCCTCGAACTTGACGCCGTTGTCCAACAGAAAGTCGAAGGTCGCGGCGTTCTCATCGGCCCAGACGCGAACCAGATCTCTGTCGCTGTATCTGAGCTCGAGGTTCTTCGGATCAGTGTGGTCGAGATAGACCTGGTCCGCCGAGTCCGCGATCCCGAATTTCTTTTGCAGCCGCGTGCCGCCGCCAAGCGGAATGCGTCCGCCGCTGACCATTGCGTGACCGCCGATGTCGTGGTTCTGCTCGACCACAAGCACCGACGCGCCGCGGTCGCGAGCCATGATCGCCGCGCACAACCCGGAACATCCCGCTCCGGCGATGACGACATCGGCAGCGCGATCCCATTTCGTCACACGCTGGGCGGCAAGGTTGGTTTCCTGAAGGGCGACACCGGCCAACGCGGTCCCGCCCACGCCAAGCGCGCCGTCCTTGATGAACTTTCGTCTATTCATTTGACGGTTACATCCACGTCGAAGGTTGAAAACGCCTGGCCGTCGCTGGCAATCGCGCGCAGACGATATGCGCCCGGCGTGCTGAAGGTCACTTTGGTCTGCGACGTCGCGGGATTTGTCGCGATGGGACCATTGGTTTCCGGCTCGAAGCGAACTCTTCCGGCGCCCCGGTAGAGCATCCACCGGAACCGCACTCCTTCCTGACGGCCGCCTTTCCGCTGCTCGGCGTCGAGTTTCGGACGCCCATCGTCAGTGGCAGTCACGCTCAACGCCGCTGTTTGCGGCAGCGTGACGACCTGCGCGGCGCTTCCGGTTATGGAAGGCGGACGGTTATCCAGATCGGCGACCGCGCCTTCTCCGCCGCCGCCGCCGAAGAGGAAGTTGTCGCGCGAGTTCCGGAACATGATGCCGACATCCACTTCCCATTCAGGCTGGAGCCATCCCTTCGCCTGATTGGTACGCCCGTAGGAGCTCAAGGTCCAGACGAGCCGTCGATCTTTGGGCCAGTCCTTCGGCACGAGGACCTTGAACACCCACCAGCGGCGTCCGGTGTAGAAATGCGTCGGCTGGCCGCGATCGCCACCCTCTTCGAACTTGTTCTCCGGTCCGATCGGGATCTCGACCTCTTCCTCGGTGTTTCTGTTGAAGTAGCCGAAATAAAAATTGTAGGTCCCGTCGGGATTGCGTTCCCAGCCGTCGAACGTGGGGCTGACGTCCTGTCCGCGCGCATACGCGACCTGGGCGGCCGCGCGCGAGGCGCCCCCGATCCAGACACCGATCACGAGAACGGCACACCCAAGGCGCTTCATGGCATCACCGCGAGCTGATGACAGTTGGCGGCGCGCGTCGTTGCTCGACTTCTCGCTTGTACTCGTCGTCCGACATCAGGTAGTAACTGAGCCACGCGCCGGCCATTTCGTCGATCGTTCGCTGTCCGTAAGTGATCTGGGCGTCCGGATCCGGGTTGAACTTGTTGGCGGCGGTATTGTCGTACCACTGCAGCGTATGCAGAACGGTCCCTGCCGGCAGCAGCGGCGCGGCATCGTCGCGGTAGACGTAGTTGAGGTGCCAGTTGAAGAAGAACCTCGCGCAGTTCAGCATCTGCGCGTTCAACACGCCCGTTTTGGTCGGATAAATCGCCTCGATGCACGCCGACTTCCCGCGGTCGTGCATGTGGGGTTGGTAGGAGAGCAGCCGCGCCGCCTTCGGCAGAATCAGATAGCCGTCCAGCCGTACGTTCGCCGTGTTCGGCCTGATGTCAATCTCCGGATATCTTACCTGCGCGGAAACGACGACGTGCTTGGGCACGTATCCCTTGGGATGGAACTTCAGCCCGAGGGCGACGTTGGTCGGCGTCTGGGTGCCGTTCGAGTGGACATGAAACGAGACGTTGATCTTTGTTCCGGCCTTGATCAGCCGTCCTGCATCTTCGGCGAACACATCGGCACCCTTGCCGATCGCGTACTCGTTGAGGAACACGCCCTGTTCGTCCTTGGGCGGCCCGTCGGGTCCGTCGACCTGACCGGTGTGGCGAGACTCGTCGGTGGGCGCGACGAGCGACGTTCGAATGTGGTGGATGACCGCGAATCCTTTGGTCGGAATGATCTGGACGCCTTTGATGTAGCGATCCTCCTTCAGACCGGGATCGACGAGAAAGTCCGGCCACCTGTCCGGCCCGCTGGCGTCAACGACGAGGTCTTTCGGCAGCGAGACGACGAGACCGGGCTCACCGAACTGCCACCTGTTCAAATCGGGGAACTCCCGCGCCGGCGGCATGTCGGCAGGATTTCCCTGCGGCGCTCCGGTGTCCACCCACTTGACGATCGCGGCGATCTCGGTGTCGGTCAGCGACACGTCGTTGCTGAAGTGCTGGACGCCGACGTTCTTGTCGATGAACCACGGCGGCATCTCTCGCGCGGCGACCTTCTGCTTGATGGATCGGGCCCATGGCCGCGCATCCTCGTACGTCAGCAGCGACATCGGGGCGATGCTGCCCGGGCGATGGCACGCCTGACAATTTTTCTGGAGGATAGGCGCGACGTCTTTCGCGAAAGTGACCTGCGCCTGGCCCGTCGCCGACTGACCCGCCCTCATCGGGACGGTGGCGATCGTGAGAACGAGCGCAAGCGACACCGGAAGGATGAACCGCATACGTGTGCCTCCCAAAGCAGTTGGCCCTATTCTGCCACTAATGGCGTTGTACGGGTTTCCCAAGGCTAAAGCACGCCACTGGGCGCTCTTATACATCGGATTCTCTCCGTACGGCCAGATTTTCTCGTCGAACCAATCCTGTTACCGGGCCGAGGTCGGACGCAAGGTAACATTAGCGCGAGCAGCCGGACAGTCGCCCATCAGGGCGGTCATCTCAGGGAGCAAACAGGAATGTTGTCAGCGATGAAAAGGCTGATCGGTGTTGTGGCGTTGATATGGCTCGGCGTTGCCGCCGTCCACACAGCCGAAGCACCTGTACGAGATTGTGAAGAAATCACGTTCAACGCAGAGACCGCAGAGGCCGC
>QHWL01000316.1:0-4402 GCA_003222555.1 Acidobacteriota bacterium
GACAATCGGCGCCGTAATCGAGTGCTCTCCGCCCAGCACTACTGGAAACTTTCCGCGTGCCACGAGCTCGCCGGCGACACGCCGGATCTCCCGCATCACCTCTTCCATCGTCGCAAACGGGAACTCCATCTCCGGGAGCGTGAAGATCCCGATGCGGTGAACGTCGGCGCCGGTCTCCTCGTCCCACAACTCCATGTGCGAGGAGGCGACGAGAATCTCGTGCGGGCCGCCGCGCGTGCCCGGCATGTACGACGTGGTGCGGTCGAGCGGGACCGGGAGGATGACGACGCGGGCGGTGTCGAAATCAACGGTCGTGGGAGTGGTGCCGCCGAATTCTCCGGTGGCGAGCCGTTCGTACTCAAACGGCAGGTTCATTCACTTCCTCGAAATGGTCGTTGGGCACGGACCGGCCGTCGATCGTCATGGCCCGCGACGCCAGCGTGAACACCGGCGCCTTGCGCCGGGCCAGAATCGGCGGCACCGTCGTCGCCAGCGCGCTCGCGAGGATCGGCAACGCGATGGTGACATCGGCCTGCACCGAGACCCGAGCGGCATCGCTCGCGAGCTTGCCCCAGCTTTGAGCCTCTTCGAGACTCGAGCCGGAGGCGCCGCCGAAGTGCGGGACATCGGTGACGATTTGGATCGCGAAGCGGTGGCCGCCGACCTGGTCGCTGTAGTACTCGGCCTGCACGCTGGCCTGGTTGATGAAGTTCTTCGGAGTACCGCCGCCGAGGACGATCGACGCCGTCCTCGGCCGCCGGATGATCAGATTTGCCGATTCGACGATGTCGCCGATGACGTCGATGAAGCCGGCGCCGGGCTTTTTCTGGCGCGCCTGCGAGAGGCCCATGCCGATCGAGGAATCGGCGATGGCGGGACAGAAGATTGGAACGTTGGCGCGGTACGCCGCCGTGAGAATGCCGTCGCGACCGGTGGTGTTCCACAAGTGGCCGCCGAGCAGGTGGAGGAACTCGCGCGTGGTGTGGGGCCGCGACTCGAGTGTCGCGGCGAAATCGGCGATCCAGTTGTCGTTGCCGATGAATTCCTCCTCGCTGGCGAACGTGTCGTAGACGCGATCGATGCGCTCGTCCGCCAACGCGGCGTCGTCGGCGTGGGGCGAGCCGAGGTAGTGCCGCTGGCCGCGGGTTTCATGCAGATCGTGATACAGGTTCGCGCCGGTCGACACGAGGCAGTCGACCCACCGATTACTGATGAGATGCGCGACGATCAGACGCAGGCCGCCCGCGCTCAGCGCCCCGGCCATGCCGAGAAAGATCGTGACGTCGTCGTCGAGCATCTTCTGCCAGATGCGATGCGCCGTGGCGAGATTGCGCCCCTGGAACGAGATCTTCTCCATGCGAAGCAGGATTTGATCGGCGCTGAGCCCGCCCTCGACGGCAAACGGCTCGACCGGCGTCTGCAGAAAACGGGATTTCTTCTTCATTCGCCGACATTATAGCCATAGCCGCCACAGGTGTTAGCCTCGTCTCATTTCTGTAAGGCGCGGTCGGCCTGGCGTGGTGGAATCTACTCGAAAACGAACCTGGCTGAGTTCCTGCAGTGCGCACAGGTGCTTATGGCCGCTGATTTGAATCTGTTGATGGTCCGGCTCCGCGAGCTGGGCAGGGCTCATGAACGCCTCTCGAGAGCCGTTCCAGATCCGGTCAGAGCAATCGCCAGGGCAGACCATGCTCTTCTGCGAGTACTGACGCTCCTCGACGATCCGAACATTGCCGGACCGCTTGGCGATCTGATTGCCGATGCGCGCGATCGTGTGGAAGGACCCCCACAGGACTTTCACGCCGAATTCAAGGGACGACGCGCGGAGTTGATCAAGATCGAAACGACGATCACACGTCGCCTGGGCGCACGGCAAAAAGACATCGAGCGCCTGTATCGCGCTTACGAGAGCGGCTACCAGCTCCGTCACGAATTTCCGGACGGCATCGAGGCGATGAAGCAACGGCTCGTCGCAGTGCACGAAGCCACGAAACTGCACCTGGCCGCAGCCAGAAAGATGAGCCGAAAGAACAAGAAGAAACGAAAGAGGAAGCTCGGCCAGGGCCTCGCGTCTGCCGTTTTCGGAACTGGTATCATCGCGGCCGACAGTCAACTGCCTCCTCTTTTTGTTTTCTCGTACGGCCTCGGCGGAGGTGCCCTGCATCAAGCGCTTCGCGATATCGTCGGCGAAGACGCATAATGATGGCGTTTGGCAGGAGGTGGCGAATGCGTCGCAATTGCACGTGGCTGGCGATTCTGGTCGCTCTCGGCTGTACCGCGCAGTCGGCCGGGCCTCCGACCCTCAATCCCAACGGCGCCGCAGCGATTGACCGCATGTTCCAGGCTGCCGTCGACCAGGGAGAAATCCCTGGGGTCGTTGCGGCGGTGACGAACAAGGATTCGATTCTGTATCTCAAGGCCTTCGGCAAGCAGGACGTTGCCAGGGGCATCCCGATGTCCAACGGCACGGTGTTCCGCATCGCCTCAATGACGAAGCCCGTCACGTCTGTCGGGATCATGATGCTCTACGAGCGGGGCAAGCTGCGCCTCGACGATCCGGCGGGCAACTACCTGCCTGCGTACAAGGGCAGGGAAGTGGTGGCCACCTTCAATGAGAAGGACGCGACCTACACGACGCGGCCGGCCAAGGGCGAGATGACCATCCGCCACCTGCTGACGCACACGTCGGGGCTGAGTTATCCCTTTACGAGCCCCACTGTGGTCGCCATTCAAACCAAGACCGGTCAAGACCCGAGGGAGCTGCCGCTCTTGTTCGATCCCGGGACGAAATGGAACTACTCGCCGGCCACCGCAGTTCTCGGCGACATCATCGCGAAGCTTTCGGGCGAGTCGATCGAAGAGTGGGACCAGGCAGAAATCTTTCGTCCCTTGGGCATGGTCGACACGACCTACACTCCCGCACCAAAGGAGGCAGCGCGGCTCGCCACGATACACCAGCGGGAACCATCCGGGCGCCTGGTCGAGACTCCGAATCTCCCCACATTCATGCCGGACGCAAGAGGCGATGGCGGACTGGTCTCGACCGCCTCCGACTACGCGGCGTTCGTGCAACTGTTCCTGAACGAGGGGAGCTGGCACGGCAAACGGCTGCTCAGGCCGGACACCGTGCGTCTGATGACGAGCAACCAGATTGGCTCGGTCGTCGTGGACACGATGCCCGCCGCCATACCGAGCCGATCCGCGTCGTTCCCGTTTGGAGCCGGCAAGGATAAGTTCGGCTTGGGTTTTCAAATCACCATGACGGACGGCAAACGCACACACGAGCGGGGTGCCGGAAGCTATACCTGGGGCGGGATCAACAATACCCACTTCTGGGTGGATCCGAAAAACGGCATTGGAGTCGTGATCCTTACGCAGGTGCTGCCATTTTATAACGCCACCAGCATGGACGTGGTGAAGAGGTTCGAGACACTGATCTACGAGCACCTGCAATGAACCACCGCGGCCAAGCCACGACTGCTGCACCGTCCGAGCTGATTGAACACAACTGGCGAAACGATCGACGCAGAGCACGCCGAGCTCGCAGAGGCGCGGCTGCGACGGCGCGGCCTGCGCAGCAGGCCGGCGGCTTCGCGACAGCCGTGGCTGCCGCGCGTCCCTCTGCGCTCTCTGCGTTATACGTCGCCGTGATTCACGGCACGCCACTCACTGTCTTCACCGGTACCGATTCTGCCGGAACACGCCACTGACTAGAACGCGCGGCCGATGCGAACGTACATGGTCGTACCGCCGGAGGCGGTGCGGCTGCCGTCGCGGCCCCATGCGATGCCGGTTGTCACCGTCAGCGGCAGCGAGTAGGCACCGACGAGATCGAACGACAACTCGGCGCCGGCGCCCACTTTCAGGTCGTGTGCGGCGAACGTGCGCGTCCAGGCGTGGCCGGTGTCGGCGAACACGGCGGCGTGAAGGGAGTGTACGAACAAGGGCCAGGTGCCGACGCCGCGTTGAGGCCGCGCGACCGGCCAGCGGTAGTCGGCATTCATGACGGCGACGCGGCTTCCGGCGAACGAGTCGGCGGGGAAGCCGCGGAGCAGGCTCATCGCGCCGCGCCCGAAATCGAGGGGGTCGAGGTTGGGCGCGGCGCCACCGAGGTGAAACGTTCGCTCGAGGGTTGGGTCGCCGCTCGAGGCGCCGCCCGCAAGCCGGAGGGCAAAGACGTGATGGGCGGCGAGCGCCGGGAAATAGACGCGCCCGTCGGCGGTCACGGCCGTGGCGTCGCCCGACGATCCGAGCGCGCGGCGGACCAGTTCGGCGGTAACTCCCGCAATCGCGCCGTCCTCGGGGCTGATCGAGTAACCGTAGGCGTGCGCCGAGGCGACGCTCCACGCCGCACGCGCGGCGGTGCGATTGCGGGAACCGCTGCCGTCCGGCCGTGTGAAAT
>QHWL01000316.1:4451-4915 GCA_003222555.1 Acidobacteriota bacterium
CGTGGTGGCCACGCGGACGTGGCGGACAGGGAAGAGAACGCCCGTTTCGAGCTGGCGCTCGCGCAGCGTCGCGCTCGACGGTACGCCGCTGTTGCTGGCTGGTCCGGCGGAGAACGACGTGTTGGTCGACGCCGAAACCCAGAACGTCGGACGCCAGCGGCTGTACGCGTAGTACACCTGCCAGTCGGGTGCGGCCAGGTTCGGTGTGGCGGCACCTGCGGGACTGCTGACGAGCCATGTCGCCCACCCGATATAGGAGTGGTAGCCGAGCACATCGAAACCGCTCGTCGCGGCGCCCACACGGGTTTGCTCGCGGTCGCTTTCGAAGATCGGTGACCACGAGGTGGGCTTCAGTGTCGGCAACGGCGTGTACTGTCGCGTGGCGTGGGCCTCGGATTCACCGGCCGCCGCGGGCGGCGTGGTCGCGGCCAGGGCCGAGGCAGGCGCAGGACTGAAGTCCGGCG
>QHWL01000317.1 GCA_003222555.1 Acidobacteriota bacterium
CGAGCGCGCCATCTTCGCCCTGCGATCCGAGCCGCGCGACGCCGCACTGCCGCGCCTCGACGCCTACGCGGCGGTGATGCGGTCGTGAGCCAGCTGAGCGGGCCGGGTGGCGGCGCGAGCATCTTGAGCTGGCAGGTATTTCGAAAGGAACCATCCGATGGCGTTTGCGTGGTCGGTAGTTCTTCTCCTTGGTGTCCTCATGATGGTGCTGGGCCCGGTGCTGCTCGTCACGCAGCAGATGGTGCTGAGAGGGGTCGTCCTCGGAGTATTGGGGATTGTGATCGCGACGACGCTAATTGCTGATTTTAAGAGCGATAACGTCATTCGGACGAGCCTACATCGACCGAAATTTCCCACGATGTCAAAGGGGCTGGTGCCGCTGCTCACTGGGATGATCCCTGACCTTACAGTCGAGTGGCGTCCCCAACTGGTACCGCGAAAGGTGATCTCCGATGCGTCCTACTTGATCGTTGATTTCTGCAGATAACGTCGCTATCGTGGGCTTCCGTTCCGTGACTTGAAAGAGAGGTCGTCATGACGCGGAGAGTCGTCCTCGCCGTCGTTCTCCTGGCAATCACCGCATCGGTCGCCGTCGCGCAAATCACGTCAGCCACCATCTCCGGCACCATCAAAGACGAAACCGGCGGTGTGCTGCCCGGCGTCGACGTCATCATCAGGAACGTCGAGACCGGCCTGACGCGGAGCGTTGTCACCGACTCGAACGGGTACTTCGCCGTGCCCGGCCTGGCGCCAGGCGAGTACGAGACTCGCGCCATGCTGCAGGGGTTCAGGACCGGCGTGCAGACCGGCATCGCGCTGGAAGTCGCCCAGCAGGCGGGCCTCAACATGGTCCTGAAGGTCGGCACGACGGAGGAAACCATCACCGTCAGCGGTGAGAGTCCGCTCGTCGAGACGCGTTCGTCCGCGCTCTCTGCCATCGTCCTCGAGAAGACGATCGAGGAGCTGCCGCTGAACGGGCGCAACTACATCATGCTCGCGACGCTGCAGCCGGGCATCGTCCAATTCACCGAGAAACTGAGCACGTCGCCGGCGCAGCGCGGCGTGTCGTTGAACATCAACGGCATGGGGGGACGATCGAACAGCTTCCTGATCGACGGCGCCAACATGCGGGGCTATGCCGGCATGGCGACGGTCACGGCGGCCGATTCGACGCTGGGCGTCGACACGATCCAGGAGTTCCGCGTGGTCACCAACGCGTTTTCGGCCGACTACGGGCGCGTGATGGGGGGCGTCATCAACATCGCGACCAAGTCGGGCACCAACCGGCTCCAAGGGTCGGGGTTCGAGTTCTTCCGCAACAGCAAGATGGACGCGCGCAACTTCTTCGATGTGGGCGCGCCACCACCCTTCACGCGCCATCAGTACGGGGGCGCCGTGGGCGGGCCGTTGGTGCGGAACAAGATCTTCTTCTTCGGGGGGGTCGAGCGGCTGCAGGAAGATCTGGGCACGACCGTCATCACGGCCGTGCCGACCTCTGCCGCCCGCGCGGGCACCGTCAATCCCGCCGTCAGACCCTACCTCGATCACTATCCGCTGCCGAACGGACGCGACCTCGGACCTGGCATCGGGCAGTACACGTACGAGTTCACGCGCGTGACGCGGGAGAACTTCCTGCAGGGGCGGATCGACATGGAGCTGTCCAACAAGGATTCGCTGTTTGTCCGCCACACGTACGACGGATCGCGGCAGGTGTCGCCGGTGGCGAGCGGTGTGATACAAACGACGGGGCTTCCTCAGTTCTTCACGAATTCCACGTCTGGCAACCATTTCTTCACGGCGGAGGCGAAGCGGACGGCCACCCAGAACCTGCTCAACACGGCGCGCGTTTCGGCCAGCGTGCTCACCTACGAGCAGCAGGCGGCCAACACGCTGGCCGAGGGGCTGCCTTTCGTTCCAGATGCGCCGTTCATGGGCCTGATCCTGATCGGCGGTCTGTCGCAACTCGGCAATTACGCCGCCGAGCCCTCGACTCAGAACATCGACTACTGGACGTGGAGCGACGACCTCACCTACACGAAGGGCAAACACCTGCTCAAGACCGGCGCGCTGGTCGAACATGCGTACGCCAGCAAGCTGACGACGGTCAATAGCCGAGGCACCTATACGTTTGCGAACCTGACGCAATTCCTGGCCGGCGTTCCGAGCCGCTTCCAGGGCAACGCACCGGGCCCGAAGTTCGAGCGCAAGCGGCCCAACACGCTCTTTGGTTTCTACGTTCAGGACGATTACCGCGTCACGTCGAATCTGACACTGAATCTCGGCGCGCGCTACGAGTTCTTCACGGTCCCGGCCGACAAGGACGGCCTGGACGCGTATCTGCCGGACATTCTCACCTCCTCTACCACGACTCTCGGCGGGCCGTTCGTCAATCCGTCGCTCAAGAACCTCGCGCCGCGCGTCGGCTTTGCGTGGGACGTGACCGGCGACGGCCGCACGGCCGTGCGCGGCGGCAGCGGGCTGTATTACGACACCGACGGTCCGTACAACAGTTCGCTCGGTGTCTCGATCCAGACGCCACCCTTCGTGCTGCCGGTCAATGTCACCGGCGCGGGGATTCCGTTCCCGACGCCGGTGTTCCCCACGGGTCCGACGGGCGGTGCGCTGAGCATGCGCACGATCGACTATCACATCAAGCAGCCGAAAGGGTGGACCTACAACGTCAACGTGCAGCGCGAGCTCGCGGGGAGTTGGGCGGCCATGGTGGGGTACGCCGGCTCTCGCGGGTATGACCTCGTGAACGCCATTGAAGGGAATCCCGTTGTGCCGGTCGTGAGAGCCGATGGCTCACTGTTCTTTCCGGCGGGCGCGCCCCGGCGCAATCCGGCGTGGAGCAGCATCGACTATCGGATGTCGGATGGACGTTCCACGTATCACGCCCTCCAGTCAAGCCTGATGAAGCGGTTCCGCGACGGGTATCAGGTGCAACTGTCCTACACGCTCAGCAAAGCGATGGACAATGCCGATGGGCAGCTCGGCACCGACGCGGTGACCTCGTCGGTCTATCCGCAAAATCCGTACGATCTGGAGGGGGAGTGGGCAGTCGCCTCGTTCGATGCCCGCCACGTGTTCTCAGCCAACGCCACGTGGGAACTGCCCGCGTTCCGCAACCACGCGGTGCTCGGAGGCTGGCAGCTCAACGGGATCGTGTCGCTCCACACCGGCTATCCGTTCTCGCCGTCGATCCAGACGCCGAACTGGTCGCGCAGCGGTAACACGTCGACCAACGCCGAGGATCGGCCCAGCGTGAAGCCCGGCACCGATCCGGGCAAGATCATCACGGGCGATCCGAACCACTGGTTCGACGCCAGCGCGTTCGAGCTGCAGCCGCAGGGGACGATCGGCAGCACGCCGCGCAACTTCCTGCGCGGCCCGGGCTTCGCGAACGTCGACATGTCGCTCGTCAAGAACCAGGCACTGGCCGGGAACACCAGGCTGCAGTTCCGGCTCGAAGTGTTCAACGTGCTCAATCGCGCGAATTTCGCCGTGCCGACGCGTGCGGTGTTCGCCGGCGCGACGCAGAACGAGGCGCCGCTCGCGACCGCCGGGCAGGTGCTGCGGACCGTCAACTCCTCGCGGCAGGTACAGCTGGGGATCAAAGTCTTGTTCTGAGAAGGCTGCACGATGTCGCGTCCGAGCGCTGGGACGGCTTGTGTCGTGCTCGCGATCGTCATGATCGGTCGCCCGATGTCCGCCGGGCCCCTCCGCGTCCTGGATCTTGACGGCCGCCTCGTCGATTCCCTTGCGCCCGCACCCGGCGTGAGGGCCACCGTCTTCGTGTTCATCACGACCGACTGCCCCATCGCGAACCGCTACGCACCTGAGGTTCAGCGTCTGACGGCGATCTTCGCCTCGCAGGGAGTGCGCTTCTGGCTC
>QHWL01000318.1 GCA_003222555.1 Acidobacteriota bacterium
TGCCGAACGGTACGACGCGGCGTTTGCGCGGCTGGGTGCGGTGCAGGTGCCTCCGCGGCCCGCCTATGCCGGGCACGCCTATCAGTCGTACGGGCTCCTTCTCACACCGGAGTGCCGCGCCGGACGCGACGACCTGTTGCGGGCCCTGATCGACCTCGGCATCTCGTGCCGCCGCGGCATTGCGCCGATTCATCTCGAACCGCTCTACCGGGACCGGTACGGTCCGACGTCCTTGCCTGTCACCGAAATGGTGGCGGCCAAGTCCATGTTCTTACCGATGTACGCGTCGCTGTCGGAGGTCGATCAGGTCCGCATCATCGATGCCGTGGTGGGGTTCCTGACGCGCTCGACGTGACAAGACCGCTCGTCGCGATTGTCGTGCCGGTCTTCGACGAGCGCGACAACCTCCGTCGGTTTCATGAAGCGGTGACCGACGTCATGCGCTCTCTGGCCGACTATGACTGGGAATTCGTGTTCGTCGACGACGGCAGCGGGGACGGGTCGTTCGACGTGCTGAACGCGCTTCGCGCCCACGACGATCGGGCGCTGAGACTTCCGCGCAATTTCGGCAGCCATGTCGCGATCGCCGCCGGCATCGACTACTGTCGCGGCGATGCCGTCGTGGTCATGGCGGCCGACCTTCAGGATCCGCCTGCGCTCATTCGCGATTTCGTGGACCGCTGGCGCGCCGGCTTCCATGTCGTCTGGGGCGCCAGGACCGGCCGCGACGACGGCGCGTTGCGGTCGTGGGCGATGTCGGTGTTCTACCGCCTCGTTCGGCGATTCGCCATCCCGACCTATCCGAAAGGGGGCACGGGGAGCTTCTGCCTGATTTCGCGGCCGGTCATCGACGCGTTTCGCCAGTACCACGAGCGCAATCGCCTGACGTTTGGCCTCATTGCGTGGAGCGGGTTTCGCGAAACGTACGTGCCGTACCACCGGCCGCGCCGTCTGGTCGGTTCCTCTTCGTGGACGGTTCGGCGGATGCTGAAAGCCGCGATCGATACCTTCGTGTCGTTCTCGTTCCTGCCGATACGCACGATTTCATTCCTCGGGTTGCTGGTCTCGTTCCTGAGCTTCGTGTTCGGCTTCTATCTCGTGATCAACAAGCTGTTCTTCGGCACCCGAGTCGAGGGATGGACCTCGGTGATGCTCGCCGTGCTGGTGCTTGGCGGCGTGCAGCTCCTGATGATCGGTGTCCTTGGGGAATACCTCTGGCGGATCCTCGATGAGGCGCGCGCGCGCCCGTTGTACATCGTTGAACGGACTCTCGGCTTCTCCCCGGCCCCGTCGCCGCGGCAAGACGTGGCGGCGCCCTCAGCGGGCGTGTCACGGTAGCCGTGCACTTACCGGACTTCATCATCGGCGGCGCACCCCGTTCAGGCACCACGTGGCTGTACTGGATGCTCGATCGGCATCCCGAGATCTACATGGCTCGGCCCGTGACGCCGGAGCCGAAGTTCTTCCTGGTGGATCACGTCTACGAGAAAGGATTGAGGTTTTACGCTGACACATGGTTTGCGGCGAACGGCGACGTGCGGCTCGCCGGCGAGAAGACCACGAACTATCTCGAGAGCGCCGTGGCGGCCGAGCGCATTGCCCGCGATCTCGGGCGGCCCAAGCTCATCTTCATTCTACGCGAACCGGCCGATCGCGCGTATTCCAATTACTTGTGGTCCCGAATGAACGGGCTCGAGACCGAGGACCTCCAAACGGCGCTCCAGCTCGAAGAGCAACGCGAAAACGACCTGCCGGAACATCTGCGATTCGCACGGCCCTTCTCCTATTTCTCGCGCGGTCTGTACGCGGACCTGCTGGCGCCGTATTTCGATCGGTTTCCGCGCGAGCAGATTCTGATCCTCCGGTTCGAGGACATTGGCCCCCGCGCCGAGAGCCTCGCCCAACGGCTGCACCGGTTCCTTGGGGTCAGTCCGCGTCCCGACGATGCACACGGCGACCTCGTGATCAATCCGTCGGAGAAGAACGGCACGACGTTCGACGAGGCAATCCGCCGCGAGCTGCGTGCGCGCTATGCCGAGCCCAACCGCCGCCTGGCGGCGATGCTCGGGCCGGATTTCGAGATGTGGCAAGAGTGAGGTCTGACTCGCTCGTCTCTGTTCGCATCACGTCAGTCGGCAACCGCTCCCGTGCCGCCTGGGCGGAGGGCATGCGCGTGCATCTGCCCGCATCGCTCCTGGATCGGACCGGATGGCGGCGCGCGCTCCGACCGAACGGTGATCTCGAGATTCCTGCGGACGCGGCTCCGATCTCGGACCACGACGTCGCCGGGTTGCGCGAGCGGCGCGCCTTTACCGAGCGCCCGCCGCTCGGCGCCCGCCTGCCGGTCAGCTATCGACTCGCGCCAGGCTGGGCGCGCGCGATGGCCGCCTCGGCCATCGGCCGGTGGAACCGGCACCGGGCCGATCGCTGGGCCGCGTTTCCCGGTTGGCCGATCGACCTCAGCACCGACGTGCTCGACGATCTTCGCGATGCGACCGTGTCGCCACAGCCGCCGAGTGGCCGCGCTCCGGTTGTCCTGACACACGACATCGACTCGCCGGAAGGATTAAAGAATCTGGTCGCGCGCTTTCTGCCGCTCGAGGAAGCCGTCGGGGCGCGCTCGACGAGCTATATCGTGCCGTGCGCGTGGCCCCTCGACCACTCCTTGATCGCGGAACTGATGGCGCGCGGCCACGAGGTTGGCGTCCACGGATACGATCACGGCAACCTGACGCCGTTTGCCGCCGACAGGGATCGTCGACGCCGGCTCGATGCCGCGCGCCCCTTTACGGAGCGATACGGTGTCACCGGCTACCGCGCGCCGTCGCTCCTGCGAACCCGCCCGTTGCTGCGCGATCTCGGCGCGCGCTACTTGTACGACAGCAGCATTCCGACGGCCGGAGGGCTGTTTCCGGTGCCGAACAACGGGTGTGCCACCGCCCGGCCGTTCTTCGTCGAACAGATCGCCGAGCTGCCTCTAACGCTGCCGCGCGACGGCAGCCTTCGCTTTC
The DNA here is from genome assembly GCA_003222555.1 of Acidobacteriota bacterium. Taxonomy (GTDB): domain Bacteria; phylum Acidobacteriota; class Vicinamibacteria; order Vicinamibacterales; family CAVVIG01; genus JAHFUJ01. Next base: position 3,012 of record QHWL01000318.1, read on the forward strand.
TCGGCCATTCACCCGGCGAGATCGCTCGGATGTGGATCGAATGCGCCGACCTCGTCGCCCTCGCCCGCGGCGTCGTCGTGCTGCTGACGCACTGCGAGCGGCGGTTCAGCGGGCGCGCGGAGATGCTCGACGCGTACCGGCGATTGCTGGAGCATCTGTCCGCTGGGACGAATCGGTTCACGTTCAGCAGGCCGGCTGCCGTGATCGACGCCGTCCGCGAGCGGGAATTGCTGCGCGCTTCGGACGCCACCCGTGCCACCGCGAGCTGACAGCGCCGTGCGCCGCCCGCCAATATGCGGAACCGGCTCTACCACGGAGAACACGGAGGCCTACGGAGGTCACGGAGTTCCATTAACAAAGTCCCGTGTCCTCCGTTCGTCACCGTGTCCTCCGTGGTAGCGCATTTCGAGTTCGCCGACAAGACCTGCACGGCACCTGCGGCGCGCTCGGACCGCATGCGCGATATCGCGCTTGCGCACGTGCCGCGCGATCGGGCAATCAGACTGCTGGATCTCGGGTGCGGAACGGGGTCGCTCCTGTTCCGGCTTGCCGAGGCACTGCCTGCGGCGGCGCTGTGCGGCGTCGACATCTCGCCCGCGAACATCCGCGCGGCCAGAACGCGGCAGGCGGGACAGCCTGCCGCGGGGCGCGTGCGATTCGAAGCGGCGGACTATCTCGATTACGTGGCCGAGCCGTTCGACGCCATCGTGACCGACGGCGTGCTGCATCTGATTCCCGGCGACTCGGCGACGCTCGTTCGAAAGCTGGCGAGCGACCTCGTTCCGGGCGGCCTCCTTTTCTGCAGCATGCCTTTCGATTGCGCCTACAACCGGGCATTCGCCGGCGTTCGGCGCGTCCTGCGCTCGGTGCGATCGTCATGGCTCGATCTGTTGATTCTGAAGTTTGCGCGGTTCCTGCACGGGGCTGAAATGGACGAGGAAGGGCTCCGCGAGCGTGTGGATTACATGTATATCGCTCCGGAGCGATTGATGAGCGAGCCGCTCGCGGCGTGTTTCGCCTCCGTCGGCTTGCGACGAGTGGCCACGTATCCGATGGAAAGCACCAGCCCATCGCAGCTGAAACATCAGGTGACCGTATTCGCGCGCGAGCCGATCAGGAGTTGAGGCTCTCCGGTACGCCGTGTCCGGCTTTAGCCGGACCGTGATGCAGGCGGAAGAGATTGTGAAACGATCATGTTCAACGCAGAGACCGCCGAGAACGCAGAGAAGTTCTTGATCTTGTTGAAGGCAACCACGAAAGCACCAAGACGCGAAGAAAGCCAGCGTACTTTTCGTGTTTTCGTGTCTTCGTGGTTGCATGTTTTCCGCGTGCTCTGCGAGCTCTGCGTTCAAACGTGGGCCACGGCGGGCTGCGCGAAGCGGTTGCTCACCGCATGAGCGCGGGCAGCGGATTCACGCTGTGGCTCACCGGCCTCTCCGGCGCGGGCAAGTCGACGCTCGCGGTCGGCGTGGCCGAAGTGCTCGTCTCGCGCGGATACCGGGTCGAAATCCTCGATGGAGACGACGTCCGAAAGAATTTGAGCAAAGACCTGAGCTTCTCGAAGGAAGACCGCGACACCAATATCCGCCGCATCGGGTACGTGGCGCGGCTGCTGTCGCGCAATGGCATCATCGCAATCGCCGCCGCGATTTCGCCGTATCGCGAAACCCGAGACGAAATACGACGCGAGCACGAAGCGACCTTCGTCGAGGTCTTCGTGGACTGCTCGATTGAGGAGCTGATCCGGCGCAACCGGAAAGGCCTGTATGCGGTGAGATCCAGCATTTCAGCGGCGTCTCCGATCCGTACGAGCCGCCGCTCGGGCCCGAGGCGACCGTACGGACCGACCGCGAGCAGATCGAGGAATCGGTCGCGAAGATCCTTGCTTGCCTGGAACAACGCGCGTTGGTCGCGAAAAGATGAAGCCGCGCGACTGGAAGGCCGGTTTCCTCATCGTCCTCCTCGTGTACCTGCACAATACACTGCCGTACTTGACGATGATGCCGCGGGTGAACGTCGACGAGCCGTGGCTGATGGAGCGTGCCTACCAGGTCATGCAAACCGGCATCCCCAGCCAACCGATGCTCGGACTCCGCCACGCGTATCTGCTGCAGGTGGGCTACGGGTACCTGTTGGCATTGTGGATGGCGCTGGCTGGCGTCGGTGTGTTTCAGGCGCGCCTGCTGGGCGTCGTCCTCGGGCTCGCAATCGTGGGCATGGTGGCGGTGATGGGCCGCAGAACGATCGATCCAATCACCGGACTCTCAGCGGCGCTGTTTCTCGCGCTCGACAGCAACTTTCTGGGCGGCGTTCGCAACGCACGCACCGACATTCCCTCCGTGTTCTTTGGCACAGCCGCCCTGCTGGCATACGTCCTCGGACGGCAGCGGTCGCGCGCGGCCTGGTTCGTCGGCGCCGGCGCTTGCCTCGGTCTTGCCGTGCTGTGTCACGGAAACGCGTTCTGGGTGGGGCTCGTGCTCCTGGCTTGGTATCTGTTCGATTACGGGCGTCGCGCGATGGTCGAGCGGTTCGGCTACGCCTTTCTCAGTGGCCTGCTGATGACGTTCGGACCGTACCTGGCCACCATGATGATCAGGTGGCGCGAGGTGCAGGTGCAAATAGGCAACTTCGCCGGCGACCGGGTTCCGAGCTGGCGACCTGCCTTCGTTCTGCACCAGATGACGGAGGAGATTCAGCGCTACGGCGGGTGGTACTTCGGCCTGGTCACCAATACCGTCCCGAACCCGCTCCTGTGGGCGTTCCAGCTTGCGATCGTCATCGGGATCATCGCGCTGATCGTTCGCGCCCGCGCTGAAAATGCGCGTCCGACGGCCGACCCGCGCGGTGCTGTTCGTCTCCTCGTCCTCACAGTCGGCAGCGTGTTCATCTTCGCCGGATTCATCAACAACAAGGTGCCCGTGTACATGCCGCACCTGCTGGTGGGGTTTTCGCTGGCCGCGGGATTTGCGGTCAGCGAGGCGGCGTATCTGGCCCATCACGCGCTGTCGATTCGAAGCACAGGCCTGGACGTGGACCGCGCGGTGCGCGTCGCCGTGTGGTTCTTCATCGTCGGCTACGGGGGGGCCGGCGTGACCTACTACGAGAAGTGGTATGCGACCGTCCGGAAGAGCGAGCTGGTTCCCTACGAGGCGACCGCCGCCACCCTGCGGACGCTCGTGCCTCGAGGGCCGAAATACCTGTACGCGTCTCCGCAGTTTTGGACGCCATTTCACGCCGAGGCCGGCACGACGTTCTATTCGTACGCCGCCGCCCAGCCTGTCGAATTGGGATCGACCGTCGCTCTCGCCGGCGTGAACGACGACCGCCCGATTTTTCTGCTGGTCGATGAGTTTCAATGGCTGCCCGAGCTCACGGGGCTCTCGTCATCGACGCTGGAGTGGCAGCACGACTGGATCGGCTTCATCGAGCGTCGATGCGCGCTTGATGGCGCCGCGTTGGGCACGGCCCATGGCACGATCGCCCTTTACCGCTGCGCGCTTGACGCCGCGCCGCTCGGCAGGACGCCGCGTATCGTCGGCGGAACGACTGAATATCGGATCTCCGAGCCCGTGATGACGCAGACGGCGGCCAATCTCGCCCAATGGCCGCGTTACGATGATCCACGCCGCACCCCCGCATCCCGTCCGGAGGTGCGCAAGATCGAGAACGGGCTCCGAATCGGCGGCACCGGCTGGCCGGGCATCGTGACGACGTTCGCCGCCTCGCCCGGCGACTGCTATCTTGTCAGGACCGACACACAACGCACTCGCGATGGGGATCTCCTGTATCTCGGCACATGGCGGCAGCCGCAGGTGCGCTCGCTTGCCGGCGCTTCTTCGGCGGGAATTCCGGCGCCGCTCCTGCGCGAGGCGTGGTTCCCCCGCGATCGCGCGTTCGTGGCCACCGCTTCCGCGGTGAATCTGCTCGTGTATTCGGAAGCGCCGGAGACCGATTTCGTCATCTCGTCGCTCGACGTCTATCGGCTGAGGCCTGTCGCGGCTCAGCCCTGATCCCATGAAAGCGCGCCGCCAGGATGTCGTCTGTCTTTCGTCGATCGACTGGGACTTCATCTGGCAAGGGCATCAGGAGATCATGTCGACGCTCGCCGCCCAGGGGCATCGCGTGCTGTTCATCGAAAACACCGGCGTGCGGCCGCCCAGCATGCGCGACCTGCCTCGGGTCCGCCAGCGGTTGTTGAACTGGTGGCGCAGCACGAAAGGCTTCCGGCAGATCAGCGACAACCTCTTCGTTTATTCGCCGCTCATCGTGCCGCTGCCATATTCGCGTGCGGCCCGCTGGCTGAATCGGACGGTGCTGCTGCGCAGCCTGGGCCGCTGGATGCGCGCCACGAGCTTCCATCGGCCCATCACATGGACGTTTCTGCCGACACCGCTTGCGCGCGACTTGGTGCAGGGGCTCGACAGTGAGCTGACGATTTATTACTGCATCGACGATCTGGCCTCCAGCTCGCCCGAGGCGAAACGGATCACCGCGAGCGAAGAGCAGTTGTTCCGTGAGGCCGATCTCGTGTTCGTCACTTCCGAGAGGCTCCGGGAGCGCGCGGCCCGCTTCAGCGACCGTGTCTTCCTGTTTCCGTTCGGAGTGAGCCTCGAGGCTTTCGAGCAAGTGCGAGCGGCAGGCGACGCCCCGCCCGCCGACATCGCGCACATCCCCCGGCCGATCGCCGGCTACGTCGGCGGCCTGCATCAGTGGGTCGATCAGAGTCTGCTGAGCGCCGTCGCGGCCAACATGCCGGACGTGTCGTTCGTGCTGGTCGGCCCCGAGCAGACCGATGTTTCGGCGCTGCGGCGGTTTCCGAACGTCCATTTGCTCGGCAAAAAGCCGCATCCCGACGTGCCACGCTACGTCAAGGCGTTCGATGTCGGCTTGGTGCCCTACCGTCTGAGCGAATACACCGCCAACGTGTATCCGACCAAGCTGAACGAGTACCTGGCCATGGGCACGCCCGTGGTGGCGACCGATCTGGCCGAGATTCGCCGCTTCAACAAGGACCACGGCAGCATCGTGTCGGTCGCCGGCGATCCAGATACGTATGCCGCCGCTATTCGCACAGCCCTGACCGAGAACGGAGCGGGCGCTGAGCGTGAGCGCCGCGTGGGCGTGGCGCGGGAAAACAGCTGGGCCTCGCGCATCGGCGCGATGTCGCGGCTGATCGACGATCGGCTGCAGAGCAAAGAGTCGTCGGATACCGGGTGGGAAGACACGCTTCGCCGAGCCTACCGCGTCAGCCGGCGGCGCGCCCTACAGATCGCGCTTGGCCTCGCGGCGGTGTATCTGGTGCTCTTCCAGACGCCCTTCACCTGGTGGTGCGCCGCGCCGTTGAAGGTGACCGCTACACCCGCGCATGCCGACGCGATCGTCGTGTTCGCCGGTGGCGTCGGTGAGTCGGGCCAGGCCGGCGGCGGATATCAGGAGCGCGTCAAGCAAGCCATCGATCTCTACAAAAGCGGCTACGCCCCGATCGTCGTGCTGTCGTCGGGCTTTGTCTATTCGTTTCGCGAGGCGGAAGTGATGCGTGCGGTTGCGGTCGACAACGGTGTTCCGTCCGGCTCGATTCTGCTCGAGCAGAAGGCGGCGAACACGCACGAGAACGTGATGTTCGTGAAAAACATCCTCGATGATCACCACTACACCCGTGTCCTCCTTGTCAGCTCGCCGTACCACATGCGAAGGGCGTTGCTGACCTGGCATCAGGTCGCGCCGGCGATCGCGGTCATTCCCACGCCGCCTCCGCAGAGCCAGTTTTACGAACACTCGCGCGGGGCGAGCTTCGAGCAGATTCGCGGCATCGTCTGGGAATACGTCGCGACGAT
>QHWL01000348.1 GCA_003222555.1 Acidobacteriota bacterium
ACTCCTGAGAGTTGGGCTAGGGTGGATCTGTTGGCCCGTAATCATGACAGGTGAAGGGAGTACTCGCGCCTTCTGGCGTCTCGCACGCCGTCTCGGTATGCTCGTTGTCCTGTGTCTCTGTGCGGTCGAGGCGCAGGCGCAGAAGCTGTCCATTCAAGGCGATCGCTTCGCCGTCGACGGAACGCCCAAGTTTCTGACGTTCATCACGTACTTCGGCGCGATGGGCGCTCCCAATATCATCAACGACCTTCATCTCATTCGAAGCCTCGGCTTCGACGGCATACGGATTTGGCCGAACCTGGATACCGGTCCGCAATTGATGAACGGTGACGGGACGCTGCGTCCGGATGAGCTGAAGCGACTGCTGTCCATTCTCGACCAGGCCCGCCTCGAACACCTCGTTGTCGATGTGACCTTTACGTACGAGCACATCCCCGGAATGACTCCCGCCACCGCCCGCGTCGGCATTCTCGCGGCGACGAGCGCCTTGCGCTCGTACGACAATCTGCTCTTTGACATCGAGAACGAGCGCAACGTTCAGGACCGCAGGTTCATGAGCGCGGCTGACGTGGGAAGCATCTTCGCCGGCATCAAGGGGATCGATCCGGCACGGATCGCGACCGCCTCCAACGCGCCGGTCAACTCACCGGAATACGGGGCGCAGTTCACGGCGTCGCTCGGCCTCGACGTGACCGCATACCACGAGACGCGCCCGTCGAACTGGTATGAGCTCCCAGTGATTCAGGCAGTGGTCCGGGCGCTGAAGTCGAACGGCAAGCCGGCGTACCTGCAGGAGCCGATGACAACGCGCGACTCCCAGTTCACGTACCCGTCAAACGACCGCGCGGAGTATTTTCTCCAGGCTTTCGCAAACGCCAAGCTGGCTGGAGCGGCGGCGTGGTGCTTTCATACCGAAGTCGGTGTTGACTTCCGCAACGGCCCCGGCTTCCTCGAGGATCGGCTGCGTTCCCATCCTGAGCCCGAATGGGCCTTCGTGACCGCGCTCGGTCCTCGCGTCGTCCTCCGGACCAACAACGGCGTGAACTATGTGGTGGCGGAGGGTGGCGGCGGCGGCGGCGTGCGCGCCGATCGCACGGCCGCCGGGCCCGGCGGCTGGGAGATCCTCGGCGTGGCCAACTTGTCAGGTGGACCGCTGATTTCCGGCGATCGCGTGGCGTTCACCGCGAGCGACGGTACTCATTATCTGCAGGCAGCCAACGGCGGGGGAGGGGCGTTAGGCGCCTCGAGCCAGACTGTCGGTTCCTGGGAAACCTTCACGATCGAGAAGCCCGGGGGCGGCATCATCCATCACGGGGACCTGATCTCGCTGCGCGCGGGCGACAGCTCGTGGTACGTCGCGGCGGACGGCGGTGGTGGAGCGGGCGTGAACGTGAGGAGCACGTCTCGGGGGGGCTGGGAGACGTTTACCATCCTGTTCGTGACACCGCACAGCTCATAGACTGCGGTGCCTGATCTGATTGGCGAGGCCAGCAGAGCGTGTGAAAAAATGCGGCGTTTTACCGCTGAGCACGCAGAGCACGCCGAGAATTCTTAGCGTTTTCTGCTCTGGGTCTCGGCGGTCAACGGTTTTTTCACAGGCTCAGCAGGCAAAACAATGTCGTGTGGGACGCGAAGACTGGGATTGAGGTCGATGACAGGCCTGCTGGCCGTCACAACGGCCGGGCTCATGTTGTTCGCATGTCAGAAAAGCTCGACGTCGCCCGACGCGCCCGCGACGCCGTCGCCAGCGGCGCCGCCGCGAACGTCTGCCTTCACGGTGACGTTTGACGAAAACCCGGTGGCATTCAGAAGCAGCGGCTGCAGTTTCTCGACTCCGCAGGGGTGGTATACGCAGGCGCGCCTTCAGGAGACGGGCGGCGCGATCTTTACGCCCACGACGCTCACGCAAAAGCTCGATGGCAACATCGTCAGCTTCCTCACGGAATCGTTTAGCTCACGATTCGGCGCCTGTAGCGGCATGGCGTTCACTCCAGGCATGATTCTCGGCAATGGCGCTGCCTGCGGCACCATCGGCGTGTGCACTGCGAGCGCGTTCGCGACCTATCAATTTTCGGTATCCGGAACTGACGCCACCGGGCACGCGCTCACCTTCGATAGCCCGGTCCTTCAACTCGGCGCCCGCGCGGCGGGACAGTCGATTTCGCTCACTGAATCGCCGCTGGTGCCGAGAGCGCCGGCGGCGCAAGTCGGTCTGGCGCTCGAGATCCATCGATAAACGATCGGTATCTGTCGCCGATGCCGACAAGCGCTACCACAGAGGTCACGGGCGCTCGAAAGCGCGACAACAGAGAACACGGTCTTGAAAAAGTTTTGTCCGTGCCCTCGCGTTCGCATCCGTGTCCTCCGTGGTAGCGATTTGCATCAGTGCCCGGACCGAAAGTTGACGGTCACGGTCATGTTGACTTCGACGGGGACGCAATTCAAAAGAGTGGGCGTGAACTGCCATTGACTGACGGCCGCGATGGCGGCGTTTGCCAGATTGGGGTCGACCTGCGACATGGCTCGCACTGCCTTCACAAACCCATCGATCCCGATGCGGGCTTGAACAACGGCACGACCCTCAATGCCAGTGTCACCCATGAAGTGTGGATACTCCGGCCGAACATCTCGAATCCTCGTCGGTGGGGAGATGTGCCCTCCTCCGCCCGAACCCGTGCACGGCTGGCTTCGAGTCGGAGGAGCAAGGGCTGAGACGGCTGGGATCCCGGGATAATCCCGGTCTGTCACCGTAACCGTTTCCTGCAGCGAGCCGACCTGCATGGCGATCGTCCGCTGAACCGCCTGTCCCTCAGACAGGGTGAAGGTGTCCAAGAGGTTTGCGAACCCCGCCTGCCGAATCTGAAGGACGTAGCTGCCGGCCGGCAGGTCTCCCAACTGGAAGTAGCCTGCCGCGTCGGTGCGAGCCTCGTGTTTCACGTTTTTCGGATCTGGGAAGACGAGGATCGACCGCTCATCCAGCACTTTGTACGAGAGCTGACTCACCGCCATGATGTCGTCCAACGCCTGTTGCGACGTGACGCCATCGAGTTCGATGGTGATCACGCGATCCGGCACGCCAGCGTCGTAACTAATGTTGAGGCCCGTCGGCTTGGCGAAGAAGCGGAGCACATCCCTTACGTGGGCCTTGCTGAAGCGGATGTTCAACGGCTTGCTGGCACTCAGAAGCGGTTGCCCATCATGCGCGAGCGTCACGGTAACCGCGGGCACGATGGCCCCGGTGGCGTCCACGATGAATCCCGAGAACGTCGCCGAGGCCGTTTGGGCGGATATGCCAACCCCAGCGATCGCCACGGTGAGACCCAGCAAGGCACTCACCGCCGCCAGACGAACTGATGGCGTGAGAGGGCGCCGATTCAGACCTGCATTCAACATGGCTCTGATCCTCCCTTCGAGACTGGACGGCCGCGCAACTGAAGGCGCCGGAAGCCACACCCGGCGGCGTTCGTTGAACACGCGGGCGAGGTCAACCAGATGGGTGGCGTAGTCTGCGGCGTCGGTGCCCAAGCTCAGCACCGCGTCGTCGCACGCTTGCTCACTGTCGTGCCGCAACCGTCGGCACGCTATCCAGAGGAGCGGGTTGAACCAGTAGATGGCTCGGAGCACTTCGGCCACGGTCTGCACCAGCCAGTCGCCGCGCCAGACGTGTGCGAGTTCGTGGCTCAGGACGACGCGGATGCGGTCTTCGGTCCACTCTCTCGCGACGGTTGGCAGAATCACCTCGGGCCGCGCCATGCCCCAGGTCACCAATAGTGCGGGATGGTCGGTCGTGAGGAGCAGGACAGGACGGCGGAGGCGATACGCGCGCGAAATGTCTACGGCCATTTCGGCCCATCTCGCTTGCACGAGCCGCTCCGAGCGGGACGTAATCGACCCCAGCCGCACGAACCCGACGAGCAGGACGCTAAGGCTCAGGGCCGCGCCCGCGATCCACGCCGCCGCAAGAACGTGACCGCTAAGAACAGTCAGCGACCGGCGCTCGATCGACGGCTGAGAGGCGATCACCGCATTGCTGCCGTCCCCGACACCGACCGTTGGGGGTTCTGCTGGTGGTGCGGCTAGTCGAGGATGGCTCAA
>QHWL01000349.1:0-7442 GCA_003222555.1 Acidobacteriota bacterium
CCGCCCGCGCATCGACTGGATACACACCGCGCAAGGCCAGGGCGAGGCGGTGCGCGCTTACACGAAATGGGACTACCAGCCGCACACAATCGATGGGGTCCCGGAGGCATTCTCGCGCGCCTACTCGGTGATGATGACCCAGCCGCTCGGTCCGGTTTACATGTGCTACGACGCGTGGATGCAGGAGCAAAAGCTCGACCACGAGGTGGCGATGCCGCCGGCGGGCGCAGCCAAGGCGCCCACGCGGATGGCGCCCGAGCCGAAGGCGCTCGTCGAGGCCGCCGACCTGATTGCAGCCGCCAGCAAACCGGTGATCATCGCCGAGTACGTCGGACGCGAACCCGATGGCTTCCATGCGCTGGTGGAACTCGCCGAGACGGCCGGCATCCCCGTCTACGATGTCGACAGCCGCCTGAACTTCCCGACGCGGCACCCGCTGAACATGAGTCACTCGAAGGACGTCTTCAGCGACGCGGACCTCGTCCTGTGCCTCGACACGCGCGACTGGGAGCGGCCGACCACGGATCTCGTGAGCACGACGCGGCAAGTCACCTCGATCGTGCCGGCGGGCGCGAGCTGGATCGACATCGGCTTCGGCGACCTCGAACTTTCGAGCTGGGCGCTCGACTACCAGCGGCTGCGGCAAGCGCGGCTTCGCATCCTCGCCGACACAACCATCGCGGTTCCAGCGGTGACCCGGCTCCTGGAAACAAGGATCGCGAAGGACGCAAAACTGCGTGCCCGCATCAAGGCGCGCGCGGCCGACACGGCCGCGAAAAGCAGCGCGCTGCGCGAGAAGTGGGCGCGCGAGGCGAGGGTCGACTGGGACGCGAGCCCGATCACGCTGCCGCGCCTGGCCTCCGAGGTGTGGAACGCGATCAAGAACGAAGACTGGGTCCTCACAGCCGGCACCCTCGAACACTGGACTCGCAAGCTCTGGGACTTCGACAAGCCCTATCGTCACCCGGGACGGTCGCTCGGCACGGCAACCCAATTCGGCATTTCGATCGGCGTGGCGCTCGCGCACCGTGAGAAGAAGCGGCTCGTCGTCGACATGCAGCCCGATGGCGACCTCATGTTCGGCGCGGGAGCGATGTGGGTTGCGGCCAAGCATCGCATTCCAATGCTCGTGGTGATGCATAACAACCGCGCCTACTACAACGACTGGGAACATCAGATCCGCATGGCGAAACTGCGCGGCACGCCGGTCGAGCGGGCGCACATCGGGATGGACATGGACGATCCGGCCCCGGATTTTGCGGCCATGGCGAAATCGATGGGCTGGTACGCCGAGGGTCCGTTCGAGTCGCCCAAGGGAGTGGCCGCGGCCCTGAAGCGGGCGATCGCGAAGGTGAAAGCGGGCCAGCCGGCGCTCGTCGACACCGTCACCCAGAAGGGATAGATAGTCCCGCACGTCTGTGAAAAAATACGACAGGCGCACGCGGAGAAATCCCTAGGGCATTTCTCTGCGACCTCGGCGGCCTCTGCGTTGAACGTGATTTGTTCGCAGACTCTTAATTCAAGGCCTCCGAAGAATCGACCTCCCACGAATCACTTTTGTTTGCGGCTGTGCGTTCGAATCCAATCGGCCAGCTCTGCTTCTGAAACGCGATTGTCGGCAAGGGCTAGGATCTGAGTTACGACATCGGCATCGGTTGCTTGCAGATCGTACCCATTGATCCCAAGGAATGTGGCAATGGCCAGCAACCCGATGCGCTTGTTCCCATCACGATATGGGCGGTTTTTCACGAGCCCAAAGCCGTACGCGGCTGCCAAGGTTGCGAGGGCGGTTTCCTCGGCGTAGTGCCACTTTTGCTGTGGGCGTGCCAGGGCCGATTCGAGGACGTTTTCGTCCCGGATTCCCGGCAGCCCGCCGTGTTCCCGAAGCTGATCGTGCTACTTGAGGATGGTCTAATTGCACGTCCTCAAATGGGCTTCTCGGTCGCCGGCGAACACGTCGGCACACTTGTGCAACAATTCCGTGAGCTCTTGAAACTGTGAGCGTGAACACGACCGGATCGAGAGGGAACGATGGCGAACAAAACGGATGACGAACGGGTCACTCTTTCCCGTCGCGAGCTCCTGAAACGTGTGGGAATCGTGGGCGTCGCGGCGGCTTCTGTGCCGGCTCAGGCGCTTGTCCCGGCCGCGGCGATGGCTCCTCCTGTGGAGACGTCGCTTTCCCCCCAGGCAGTGGCGCTTCCGCGCGAGGCGTTGGAGACGTTCACTGCCGTCGAAGCAGCCACGGTCGAGGCGATGGTTGCCCGCTTGATCCCAACGGACGAGAACGGGCCGGGTGCTCGCGAGGCCCGCGCGGCGCATTACATCGACCGCGCGCTGAGCGGCGCTCTCGCCTCGTCGCTCGACGCGTACCGCAGCGGTCTCAGCGCCCTTGACAGCTATGCGCGAGCTTCGAAAGGTGCGCCATTCGCCCAGCTCTCGACAGAGGAGCAGGATGCAGTGCTGACGGACATGGAGCACAACGTCGCCACCGGTTTTGCGCCCAATGCGTCAACGTTTTTCAACCTGGTGCGGACGCATACGATCCAGGGCACGTTCTCCGACCCGTATTACGGCGGGAACGCGAATTTCGTCGGGTGGGATTTGATCGGCTACCCGGGCGTCCGGCTCGCGGTCACCGCGAATGATCAACGCCTGGACCCACATCTGATACCGACCCATAAATCGGCGTACGACTACACGATGTTCTCGAAGACGCGGCCCGCGAGGGCCAGCCTGGAAGGGCTGGAAGGGCTGGAGGGGCGGGAAGGGCGGGCGCGCCATGGCGATTAGCCTGACGAAGACCGATGTCGTCATCGTCGGGCTCGGCGCCGTGGGTGGCGTGGCTGCTCTTCCGCTCGCGCAGGTCGGACTCGAAGTCGTCGGTCTCGAGGCGGGAGCCTGGCTCACTCCCGCCGACTTCGCACCAGACGAGCTGCGAAACAACGTCCGCGGGTGGCCGCAAGCCGTGCAGAAGGCCAATCACGAAGTGCCGACACATCGGCCGAACGCCTCCGCGCCCTACTCGAACCGGCCGGCGATTCATCCAATGATGAACGCCGTCGGGGGGACGACGCTCCACTATTGGGCTCAAAGCTGGCGCCTCAATCCCTGGGACTTCAAAGTCGTGAGCGAGACGACCCGGCGCTATGGCGCCTCGCGAATCCCCAAGGGATCCACCGTGGAGGATTGGCCCTTCGGCCTCGAGGAGCTCGAGCCGCATTATGAGACCTCGAGGAGCTCGAGCCGCATTATGAGAAGGTGGAGTACGAGCTCGGCGTGTCTGGTAAGGCCGGAAACCTCAATGGGAAGATCGATTCGCGCGGCAACGTCTTCGAGGGGTCGCGGAAACGCGAATACCCGATGCCCCCACTCAGAGGGACAGGGTTCTCGGAAATGATGGCGACGGCGGCGCGGAAGCTCGAGTGGCATCCGTTCCCAGGGCCTGCCGCCATCAATTCCAGAACTTATCAGAACCGAGCGGGTTGCGCGTACCACGGCTACTGCAACCGTGGTGGCTGCCACGTCAACGCCAAGGGTTCCACGGCGGTCCCCACCATTCCCAAGGCGCAGGAAACCGGGCGTCTCAAGGTCGTGACGCAGGCGACCGTAACCACCGTCGAAGCCGACACGGACGGTCGTGTGAGCGGGGTCAACTACCTCAAGAATGGTGTGGAATACTTCCAGCCGGCAGACGTCGTGCTGCTTGCCAGTTATGTCTACGAGAATGTCCGTGTCCTGCTTCTGTCGAAATCGAAGGCTTATCCGAACGGGCTTTCGAACAACCATCGACAGGTGGGCAGGCACTACTTCAGCCACAATCAGGGCGCGAGCGTCACAGCCCTTTTCCCCCGTAATCTGAACAACTGGTATGGCCTGCCCGCGCAAGGGACGGCCGTCGACGATTGGGCTGACGACAACTTCGATCACTCCGGTCTCGATTTCATCGGCGGCGGAAACCTTTGGATCTACTCGGATCGGCGGCCCATCAGTGCGGCCGACATGAACACGTTCGACAGAGCCCCACAGTGGGGCTCGGCCTGGAAGGCGTTCGTCAAGGAAAACGCGGACCGTTGGAACACGGCGTACCTCCAGAAAACGACGCTGCCCTACGAGGATAACTTTCTCGATCTGGATCCGACCGTCAGGGATCCACTTGGGTTCCCGGTGTGCCGCATTACGGCCGATTTCAAGGACAACGAGAAAAAGGTTGCGGCCTTCATTCAGGACAAGATGGTGCAGTGGTTCATGACCGCGGGTGCGGTGGCGACGGCGAGGGGCCAGCTCGGCACGATGGGCCCGACCACGCACGCCTACGGCGGCACGCGCATGGGCAACAACCCGGAGACCAACGTCGTCGATCGCTGGGGTTTCTCTCACGAGGCGCCGAATCTCGGGATCCTCGGGGCATCAGTGATGGGCACCAGTGGTGCGCACAACCCGACGCTTACCGCGCAGGCGCTCGCCTGGCGAACGGCCGAGCACCTGGCCAAGAATTGGAAGACGATCCGGAAATAATTCAAAGACAGGCGACCGGGTGAAGGGCGGGCCAGCACTCGTCGACGCCGTCACTCCGCCGCCGCTGATCCGTTGCTCGGCTCGTACAGCTCGCACAATGATTCCTGGCTGGCGACCGAGCGCACGCAGCAGCGATCACGAGCGACGCCATGACGAACACAACCACGGCAACGGCAATCCGGACGGTCGGCGTGATCGGCGCGGGCCGCATGGGCCAGTCCATCATCGGCCACGTGGCGCGCAAGGGCTTCACGGTGGCCGTCCACGACATCGACGAGGGAAAGCGCGAGGCGGTGGCGAAGCTGGGCGCCGCGTGGGCCGAAAGCCCGATGGCGCTCGCGCGGGCACGCGACGCGATTCTCGTTTGCGTGGGTTACGATCAAGAGCTGCGTCAGCTGATGTCAGCCGACGGCTTGCTCAGATACCTGGCGCGCGGGACAATCGTGGCGGTGCTGTCGACGGTGAATCCGCGCACGGTACAGGAACTCGCGGAAGACGCCGCGGCCTCGGGGGTGCATGTGGTCGATTCGACGGTGTGTCGCGGCGCGCGCGCGGCAGACGAGGGCACGCTGCTGTCGTTCGTTGGGGGGGAGGCGGACGTTGTGAAGCGGCTGAAACCGGTGCTCGCCTGTTACTCTACCGACATCATCCACACGGGCGGAGTCGGCAGTGCGCAGGTCGCCAAGGCCGCTAACAACCTCGTGATGTGGTCCTGCCTGATCGCCGATCACGAAGCGCTGGCGCTTGCGAAGCGGTTCGGGATGGACGTCGACGTCCTGCGCGAGGCGCTCGTCAAGAGCAGCGCGGGGAACTACGTCCTGCGGCACTGGGGGACGAACACGATGGCGTGGGCCGAGGACGACATGGACATCGCTCTGCGAATGGCCGGCCAAGTCGGTATCGGCCTGCCGCAGGCGGGGTTGAACCGGGAGTTGTGCCGGACGCTCAAGCCGAAGCGGTTCCGGCTGGACGAGTACGGCGTGTAGCGCCAATTGCATGTACTGTCCGGCTTTAGCCGGACCGGCGAGGTCCGCTTGACCAGCCTCCGCCCAGGCGGCGGCGGTCCGCCGAAGCTTCAGCGAAGGCGGAAGGCGGACACTACGCATGTTTTTTCACGGCCAAAGCGCCGCGCCGCGCTTGTGAGGCGGCGCCACTCCTGTGAAAATGGCGCGTGGGAGCTTCGAAATGAGTACAGACGTCAACAAGGATGCGCCAGCGCCCGAGGCAGTGGCCAACGAGTCGCACTACCACAGCAGAAAGGACCGTGTGTTCGTGCGCGGGATTCAGGGGGATTACGGCCTGAAGGAGGAGCTCGCGCGGCTACGTGCGATGCCGCGGGTGAGGAAGGGACGCATGATCAAGTTCACCGACGGCCCGCAGTGTTTCAGCCGCCACTACGTCGAACCCAAGGACGGCATCACGCAGACCTTCCACCTGCATCTGGAGGAATACGCTCCGGGCGGAAGGTCGCAGAAGCACGGGCACGTCAACGAGGCCGCTTTCTATATTCTCGACGGCGAGGGCTACGAGATCCACGACGGCATCCGCTACGACTGGAAGGCCGGCGACGTCGCCATCGTGCACAACAATTGCGTGCACCAGCATTTCAACGCGAGCAGCACCACCCCCGCCCGCGCGCTTGTCATCAAGACGAAGCCGATGTTCATGTTCATGAACATGTTGTTCCAGAAGCAGGTGGAGCCGCGCCCGAGCGTGCCCGCGCCCGGTGGCGAGGGCTTCCGGGTGCGCGAGAGCGAAGACAACTTCAACCACGGCGAGTGAGGGAGAACGACCATGGCCTGGAGCGAATCGAAAGCGTGGATGAAGGGCACTGCCAACCAGAATCTCTACCAGGCGCTGCTCGACGACGCGACGGCGGCGCCCACGAGGAACGCGAAGCGCAAGAAAGTGCTTCGCCCCGAGGATATGCCCTGGGAAATGGCGCGCCAGGGTTTGCTCAAGCACCTGCTGAACGAGGCCATGAACACGCGGATGGAGACAGTGGATGCCTACATGCAGATCATTCCGCCGGGCAGTCGCTCCGGGAAGCACCGGCACCTGGCCGAGGAATGCCTCTACGTCGTGGAGGGGCGCGGCTACGACCTGCACCAGGACTGCGACGTGGAGATTACCGATACATACCACTGGGCGCCGCAGGCAGAGGTGAAGCGCTACGTGTGGGAGGCAGGTGACGTCATCTACATTCCGCCCAACACGATCCACCAGCATTTCAACGCGAGCGGCGATCGGCCCGTGCGCGTCATCTCGGCGATCAACCGGATCTTCAAGGCGTCGGGGTTGAACGACCTGGAACAGCTCGAGGACGCGCCCGAGTACGACCCGACCGTGGTGCTGACGGCGGAGCGAGTTGAGACCTATCTGCGCGCCCGCACCCCCGCGACGCGCTGAAGCAAAGAGCGCACGCGGCGCCTGCGGCCCGAGCGAGGCGCCGGGGTCCCCGACGCGGCAGCCGCGTTGGGGTGGCCCGCCGAGTGAGAGCGAGCGGCAGCCTTGAGCCAAAGGCGCCGGGGGTGGGGCCCCAGCGCGGTAGAAGATGTCGGGCCCCGCGAGCGGTGAAAAAAGAGGGCACCCCATGGCGAAGGACGCAATCGTCTCCGAAGACATGGCGAAGAAATTCGCCTCCGAAAAAGAAACGCCGTACACCCGGTGGGTGCGTGCGGAGGGGCTCGATATCATCAGTTCGTTCTACGTTCCCGACCTGCACACCGTCGAGCTCAAACCGTGGCCGCGGCGGGGCGGGCGCGCCGTCTTCCTGAACCACGATGCCTCGCGCACGTCGAACGATTGCTACGTTTGCGAAATTCCACCCGGCAAGGAGCTCGCCCCCCGGCGCCAGCTGTTCGAGGAGATGATCTATGTCCTCGACGGACGGGGTTCGACGGCGGTGTGGAACGACGCCGGGC
>QHWL01000349.1:7467-9491 GCA_003222555.1 Acidobacteriota bacterium
AACGACGCCGCGCGTTTTGTCGCGGTGACCAACGCACCGGTGATCATCAATGCCTTCGGCGACATCGACTTCGTTTTCAACACGCGCTACGACTTCAGGGACCGTTTCAATGGCGAGCCCGACTATTTCGCGAACAAAGGCGAGCAGCGCGGACTGCTGCTCGATACGAACTTCGTGGCCGACGCGGTGAACCTGCCGCTCATCTCCGCCAAGGAGCGCGGCGCGGGCGGCGGCCACATCCGCTTCAGCATGGCCAAGGGGTGCATGAACAGCCACATCTCGCAGTTCGGGGTGGGCACCTACAAGAAGGCCCATGCCCATGGCCCGGGCGCGCACGTAATCGTCATGAGCGGAGAAGGTTTCAGCCTGATGTGGCCGGAGGGCGCGGAGCCGCAGCGCTACGAGTGGAAGAAGGGGACGATGATCGTCCCCCCCAATCTCTGGTTCCACCAGCATTTCAACACCGGCACCACGCCGGCGCGCTACCTCGCCTTCAAGTCCGAGGGCGTCTCGATCCGGAACGCCCAGGGTGTTCCGAAGGCGTGGATCTCGAGGCGCCTGGGCGGAGACCAGATCGACTACGCCGACGAGTCGCCGCGGGTGCGCCAGTGGTTCGCGGAAGCGCTGGCCACACACGGCCTCACGCCGCGGATGGATGAAGCCTACGCCCTCGAGCGGGCAGACCTGCCCTCCCGGGTTCCGCAGACCGTCCCATGAGTCCTAAGGAGATTGTGAACAAATCACGTTCAACGCGGAGACCGCGGCCGCAGAGAAGAAATGCCCAAGGTTTCTCAGCGTGCTCTGCGAGCTCTGCGTTCAACGTCGCCCTTTTTACAGGCTACGCCGAATGACGGCGCGACACCGGACACAGGCATGAGCATCAGGAGCCACGCCATGAGCACACGACGATTCGCGCTCGCCGCCGGCCTCATCGCATTGACGGGCGCCGTTTCCGCACAGGTGAAGCCCGGCGCGACGGCGGCCGACGTGGCGCTCTACGAGGGCCCCGACCGCCTGCAGAAGATCGTCCTTGGCGCGAAGAAGGAAGGCGCGCTCAATATTTACACCTCCGCCCAGTCGACCGATCTCGGCCCCGTCGTCGCGGCCTTCGAGAAGAAGTACGGCATCAAGGCGAGCGTCTGGCGCGCTGGGTCCGAGAACGTGCTCCATCGCGCTGTGGAGGAGAGCCGCGGCAACCGGTTCACTGTGGACATCGTCGAGACCAACGGCCCGGAGCTCGAGTCGCTGCACCGCGAAATGATCCTGCAGCTCGTGAAGAGCCCTCACCACGGGGACCTGATCGCACCCGCCATCCGCCCACATGGCGAATGGGTGGGCACGCGGCTCAATGTTTTCGTGCAGGCGTACAACACCAAGCTCGTGAAGAAGGAGGACCTGCCGAAGACGTGGGAAGACCTGGTCAACCCGAAGTGGAAGGGCAAGCTCGGCATCGAACAGGAGGACTCCGACTGGCTGGCCGGCGTGTTCGGCGACATCGGCGAGGCGAGGGGCAGGAAGGTGTTCAAGGACATCGTCGCCGCCAATCGCATCTCGGTGCGGAAGGGCCACACGCTCCTCACCCAGCTCGTGGTTTCGGGCGAGGTGCCGCTGGCCCTCACGGTCTACAACTACAAGGCCGAGCAGTTGAGAGTGCAAGGCGCGCCGATCGATTGGTTCACGATCGGCAATGCCATTGCGCGCCCCAACGGAGTCGGTGTGGCGCGCAAAGCGCCTCACCCGCACGCGGCTGTGCTCTTCTACGATTTCGAGTTGAGCGAGGAAGGGCAGAAGATACTGGCCACCCGCGATTTCGTGCCGACCAGTAAGAAAATAGAAACGCCGCTCAACAAGCTGCCGATGAAGTTCGTCGATGCGCGAGTGACGATCGACGAGTACGACAAATGGAAAACGCTGTACGAGGAACTCTTCAATGCGAGGGGCCGCTGATGTGAAGCGTTATCACGAAGGCGCGAAGAAGCACGAAGATACACGAAGAATGATTTTGTACAAGAGCGTTTCGTGTT
>QHWL01000350.1 GCA_003222555.1 Acidobacteriota bacterium
AAGAAGCAACAAACCAGGGAGATGAAGGCCACGGCGTGCGCGATGTGATGACGCATCATATTTCCCTCCCAGTTCTGGTATAGGACTCGTGACGCGACGAATTGGGGCAGAAATCGCGAACCTATCAGAACGGCCAAACACTGTCAACGTGTCAACACGCATAGATTCCCAATTTCCAAATGTTTCGATCGTGATCCGTGATGTCCCACGGCTCGGTCCAACGGCCTCCGGAGGTCGGATCTCGGTCGGTGCTGTAGACGCGTGCGGTGACGTGCCCTCCCTGTGGGTTCTTCTTGCCGCGCTGGTCGACTAGCTGGATCGGCAGCCGCAGGAGGCCCTGGCCTATCTGATCGAAAAAAATAGAATCCTGCGGAGTCAGCTGCGTAATTGCGCGCAGGTCAATTGGCCGGCGGCGAACACATCGTGGATGCCGGCGATGGTCGCCTCTTGGAGATGAAATGGCCTGGATGGGGCGCGGTTTCATCACCCCTGGCGTGAGGCCGCCCCCACGACCATCGGGGCGATGAAACCGACTCTCGTAAACCGACCTGAATTCTACTGCGTGATCGGCCTCCCGCCGGGAATCACCATGGTGAAGTTGCGCTTCGGCACCTGCCCCACGGCAATTTTAGCCACTTCCTTCATCGACGGGATGTCGACCACCAACGTGTAGTTCCCAACGGGGTCGGCCGCGTAGGCCCTCTTGCCGTCAGGCGTGACGGTCACCCAGGCGCAGCCCTTTCCGCTAAGGTACGCTCCTCCCAACGGCTTCACGTCAGGGAGTGAGTACGAGTAGAGAGCATTGTTCAGCCGGCTGCAGACCACAAGAGTCTTTTGATCGGCGGTGACGGCCATGCCGTGAGATTCGGCGGAGCCTGTCGGGATCGCAGTTCTGCCGGGGGGCAGCTTGGGGAGTGCGACCCGAGCGACTTCCTTGTGCGTCTTGAAATCCACCACCACGAACCCGTGATAGTCACCGACCTGGACGAACAGCGAACGGGTCGAGCCATCGGCGTTCTTGGACATGGTCATCGGACGGATGCTGCCGTCCAGCTTAATCGACCATGCGGGGGCGTCAGCCTGGGTATCGAGGACGCTCACGTACCCATTGGCGGTCCCGTCGCCGGCAACCACGTTCTTGCCGTCCGGCGTGACATAGAGGTTGTGTACGGGCCCTTCCGTTCGGATGCTCTTGATCCTGGTGAGAGAGGCAGTTTCGATCACATCCGCAACGCCCGGGTTGTTCCCGACCGCCTGTCTGATCCCCACATAGACTCGCCTCCCGTCGGGACTAATCGCGATGTTGTTGGGGTGACCCGAGAGCGGGATCTTCTTGGTCACCTTCAGCGTCTTTGCATCGGCCACGTCCAGCGTGTCATCAGCCTCACTACTGACATAGATCCGGCTTCCGTCGGGGGACGCCGTAACCCCATGGGCTGCTTCGATGCCCAGGATCTCTCCCACGACTTTGTTCGTGACCGGATCAATGATGTGTATCCTGTCTCCGGCGGCGTTGCTCTGGAGGATCCGAATCTGGTCTTGGGCTGCCGTCAACGGCAGCGTAAGTAGAAGGATCGCCAAAGGCTTCAGACACCGCTGAACCGCTTGAACAGTTGTCATCGTCAGCTCCTCGCAGAAAACGGGTTGACGTTCACCTTAGCTATCGGCAGTTTTCGGATCTACAGGTCACTCTGCGGTGCACGAACCGGTCAACTCGGCGATCTTCTCGGTGGTTTTCCGCCCGCACACCCAGTTGGCGAGCGTCTGCCATTCCGGATCGAGAATCGAGATCCAGTGTTTGCCTCCACTGTGGTAGAAATCCCCCCCTCCGTCGGACAAAAGAGGGTGCATGAGTAGTTTGCTCGAGCTGAGATTGTGAGGAACCACTCGCGCTAGGACAACCTGGAAGTTCTTTCGCGATTGATCCTCGGTCCAGGTCGTCGCCCCAGGCGTGAGCTCCTGGAAGCGCATGGGAGTACCTTTACTATGGCAGGAGACACAGCGGGTGTGGCCCTCGCGCTTGGCCACGAAGATGGGCTGTACCTTGGTCCTGAAGTACTCGAAATCCAGAGCCGACGCCGCCGAAGGGCCAGGTCCCTGAGCCCGCAGCGCAACGGTGGCCGGCTGTTGGGTCAGCAACGCAGCCACGAGCAATAGCAACAAGGCAACGGGCATAAACGTTCCTCCCTTCCCAAGTTTCCCGAGGTCTTGAACCTCGATGCGATCAATCCCTTTGGACAGTCTGTATGGGCCGAAGCATATAAGGATCGCCTGTGAAGAATCAACGGAGAATCACAAGAACCTGGCGAACGCGATCTAGTCGAGCGGCTCCAGCTTCACGATGGAGGCGCCGTGGTTGCTGCCGACCCAGAACGTGACCGGGTTGGTCGAGTTGTCTATCCAGACGCGCCGAATGTTGGTCGCCTTGGGAAGAAGATATTCGGTGAACTGATTCGTCCTGGTGTCAAGCCGCACGATTCGGTCGGTCATCATCGATCCCGTCCAAGCCTCGCCGTTCTTGTCGACAACGACGTCATAAGGGTTGGACCACGCCGTGGGCACGGGCCATTCCTTGATCAGCTTGGTCTTCGGGTCGAGCACGCCGATGGCGTTGCCGTCATATTCGGCGAACCACAAGCGGTTCTGCTGGTCGACACTTCCCCTGCGCGGCCGCGAATTGGGAATCTCCGTGCGATGGAACTCCAGTTTCTTGGTCGCGCCGTCGAGAATACCGAGGTTCCCGGCGTTGAAGTCCAGCATGTACAGATTGTTGTGGTGGTCGGCGTTGATGCCGTAGGAGCCGAAGGTTCGTTTCGTTTCAGGGTCCGTGAAGGTGCCGAAATTCTCCCACGTGTTGGTCGCCAGGTCCAATCTCAGGATCTGTGCCCGGTCGGAGTTCTTGACCCACACCTTGCCGTCGATATGCGAGAAGGTCGGCGAGGCGAAAGACTGCTGAGTCGCGTCGGTCTGCCATTCCTTCGGAACGGACCAGGTCTGGACCTTACCGGTCTTCTTGTCGAGTTTTGCGATGCCGCCTTGATACATCATGGCGACCCAAAGATTGCCGTCACGGTCGGTTTCAAGATCGAGCGTGCCGACGGGGAATCCTTCCTTGATTTTTGGAATCGGATATTCGGTGACCTTGCCGGTCTTAGGGTCCATCTTGCCGATAAACAGCCCGCCGAAGTCCGAGTACCAGACCATGCCGTCGGTATCGACGATCACGTCATGCGGCTCGATGGTCTCGCGCGGCAGATCGTATTCGGTCACGACGACGTGAGTGGCGCGCCCGGTGGGCCGCGGCAGCGTCTTGAACCCGTAGCTGCGGGTTGGACTGTTACTGAGGTTGACGGTCGCGAGCCACTCCGCCGCGACTTTGGCGCGCGGATCCGAGCTCATGCCGCCCTCGCCACCCATGGCGCTGCCCGCGCCGCCGCCAAGGTTGCGGCGTGCCGTGCCGACGAGCCGCTGCGGCTGCAGCTGCGTGCTGCCGGGATAGTATCCCGCCATCCGATCGAAGACTTGCAGGAACTTGTCGGCGTCATGCGTGGAATTCACGATGGGCTGATAGGAATGGCAGCTGTTGCAGGAGAGGAGAAACTTCTTCTGCTGATCGGAGCCGGGCATGCTGGCCAGCCACTCAGCGTTGGTGAGTTGCGCGGCGAGATTCTTCGCTGGAACCAATTCGAGGTCCAAGCTCGCCGTCGCTCCGGCTTTCACATCGGCCGCCTTGGCGCCATCGAGTTGGTAGCCGATCGCGCGGATCTTCAGCGCGTAGTGACCGGGCTCGAGTTTCGCCGCCGGGAAGTTGTAGCGACCCCTGTCGTCGGTCACGACGGAAATCGAGATGGTGGAGCCGTCCTTCTTGGCGCTGACCACCACACCTTCCATCGGGCCTTCCTTGGCCGAGCTGACTTGCCCGGTCAGCGCTGCGGCGGCTTGCGGGTGCCCTTGCGGGGTCCCCGCCGCGGCAGCCGCGGTGGGGTGCCCTTGCGGGGTCCCTTGCGCCTGCGCCGGCGACGAATCTGGTGCCGCCTGGATGATAAGCGCGGTCAATCCGGCGACCGCGGTGAGCCATAGGTTCTTTCGCATGGACAACCTCCCAGCCGGGTTGGATTGCGGCGTGACTTCGCGACCACCCGCGTGTCCGGTTCGAATTGAGCCCGATCTTAAGCCTTCTCGTCCCTTTTGGCCACGTCTTCATTTAGGCGTCGGATATCTATCTCATCCTGCGCGCTACCTGGTCGACCGCGTAGAAAGCCCTTTATAAATGAATTTCTGAACGCGATACCCCTGCGATTCGCCGACGATGATGTTGCCCTTCGAGTCGGACGCGATGCTGTGAGCGTGAAAGAACTCACCGGCCTGACGTCCTGGACGTCCGATGTGCCCAATCAATTCGAGCGTACTGCGGTCCAGGATGTCGACGCGGTCGTTCGATCCGTCCGCCACGTACAGAAACCGCTGCTGCGGATCGCGTGAAAGCGCGACACCGTATGCCGACCCGGTGCCAGCCGTTTCACGTCCGACATATCCTTCCTTCACGAAGGTGCCGTCAGGCCTGAAGACCTGAATCCGGTTATTGCCGCAGACGAAGTCGTCGTTGGAAATCGTGATGCCGTGCACGGTGTTGAACTGCTGGGTCCCGGGTCCCGTGAGAAGCCGCACGTTCGGCGCCTTGTCGTCAGGGTTCTTGCCATATGCGCCCCAGTGCCGCTTGTATGTCCCGGTGTCGGCGTCGAAGACGATGACACGCCGGTTTCCGTACCCATCGGCGACAAACACTTCGTTGGTCTTCGGATAGACGACGACCATCGCCGGTCGGCTCATGTTCTGCGTGTCGTTGCTGTCGACTCTCACGCCGGCATGGCCGATTTGCAGCAGGAATTTCCCATCCTTGGTGAACTTCAGGATCTGGCCGTCTCCGTTGCCGTTGCCGGTCAGCCAGACGTTGTCCTTGTAGTCGACCGTGATGCCGTGCTCGCCACTGCCGGGCCGTCCGTCGCCGTTGGTCCGCTTTTCGTTCGAGCAGGAGGCGCACTCTACATAGGAGGAATGGAGTCCCCCGCGGTTTGTCCACTGGTATTCCCCGGTCTTGGACGGACCGCCCCAGCCTTGAATGTAGTTGCCTCTTTCATCGAACTCGAGCACTGGCGGCGCAGGCTTGTACCCGTTGTCGAGCGAGTTCCCATCCTCGAGTGTGTGCGGGCGCTGGAATACCCAGACATTCCCATGAGAATCCGCGTTGACTCCGCCGACCCCGCCCATCACCAGACGCTCCGGCATCTTCGGGAAGCCGGGGTCCACCTCGAACAACGGCACGACCGGCTTCGGGCCTTGTTTCTGACCCTGCGCGATCGCCGTCCTCTCAGATAGCGGCTCTCCAAGGATGACGATTAGTCCGACAGCCACGAATCCTACGCCCATCAAGAGTGGCCTTTGCATTTCGTACTCCTTCTTCAACTCCGGTGTAGAGCGATCTTGCCTTCCGTCGTGTGCTATTTGATGGCTCGAGCGGTTGTGGGTCTTGCGAACCGTGCCGGCTCGATCGCAACATTCGGCCGGATCTCCTTCAACACCACGGTGACCTGGTTGGCCGTCGAGGTCTTGACCCAGTGAAATGGCCTCTTGACGCCGCCGATCTCCCGGTAGTCGGAATAGTCGTATTGCGTGGCTACAGCGCCCACAGGCGTGTCGCTGAAGCGCAGCAGCCGAACGAGCAGACCGGTGTTGTCGAAATAGAAGTTGACCGGCATCTGCCCCTCGTTGGTCCCCCGAAGAATCTGGACCTGGCGGTCGTCGTCGATGACGCCCTTGGTGATCTCCCACTTGCTGAACGCCTGGCGAATCCGCCTGACGAATCCTCGTCGGCGCCAGCGCCACCATCGCGTCGAGCCGCGCACCCGCGAGATTCCCGCCCGTGAGCGGGACGGTGAACGGGACGGCCGAATCGACGGTCGCTTGCCAGCCATTGCGGCTGTCAAACGTCCAGACGCTGTTGCCCTCGGTCCGGTGGGCGACGGTCGTCAGCTGGTCGGGGCCCTTCGCGAAAATGTCGACGGGAACTTCCGACAACCCGGTGTCCCATCCCGCATACGTGCCGGTGGCCGCAAAGCTGGTCACGCCGGCAAGCCGCTCGGCCCCGCCAAGCGCGTCGATGTACTTTGCGAACACCTGGTCGATCTGACTGGGACTCGAGCCGGGCGCGACGACAAACTGCATGGAGTTCGGATTGTCTGGCGTGGTCCCGTACTGGATGGCCATATTCGGCACGTTCTCCGGCTTCGACGCATTGGAATGACACGTCGCGCAGGTGACGCGCTTTTGGCCGCCGAAGTAATTCCTGTTGATCGTGTTCACCATACCAATCATCAAGCGGGCCTTCTGGATCATCGGCGTCGCGACCGCGAAGGCCTCGGCCTTGCCGTCGAGGATTTCGGGCGAATGGCAGCCGGAGCAATCCTTGGCCGTGGCGGCGGCAAACATCCCCATCGTGTCGATGAATTCATCGACCGCAATACCCTTGAGCACCTGAACATTCTTGAACACGGCGTCCGCCAGCGGCGGGTTCTCCGCGGTTCCGGCCTGACGCGCTGCCACGGCGATGCCCGGCACGCACGGAATCAGCGCCAGTAGCATGATGGCGCGCGGTGCGATGTTCATGCTGACACCCTCGTGCGATGGTGAAATGGGTGAAGTGCTCGCTGCGGTCGGCAAGCGACCGCAGCGACGATCGGGGGATTACGTCCTGTGGTTCTTTGTCTTCATCGACTACTTGTCGCC
The DNA here is from genome assembly GCA_003222555.1 of Acidobacteriota bacterium. Taxonomy (GTDB): domain Bacteria; phylum Acidobacteriota; class Vicinamibacteria; order Vicinamibacterales; family CAVVIG01; genus JAHFUJ01. Next base: position 6,784 of record QHWL01000350.1, read on the forward strand.
GTAGTTGAGCCAGAAATCCATCTTGGTCCCGTCCGGGAGCGTCCACGACATGATGTAGCCGCCGTTCGAGCCGTCCCGCGCAGGCGCGATGAGGGCCTTATAGGTGCCTCCGATCGGGAACACGCCGGCTGCAGAGATGCCGTTCGCCTTGTAGGCGCCCGGACCAGAACCCTGAATCATCCAGGTGGACACCTCGCCCTTGTCGTCCTTGATGTCCAAATACCAGCGCACGTGAGGATTCGTCCACTGGACTCTTGTCAGGACGCCGACGATCGTCTTCGGGCTGTTCTTGTCGAACTCCGCCTGACTCGCATGATGCGCCAGGACAGGGACTGCTGTCGCGAACATCGCCGCAGCGACAAATGCGAAACGCATCAGAACACCTCTCTTAACTGTCGCGTGGGGCCCCACCCCCGCGCGCTGTGCCTCGCGGCCCCTCGGCCGCTCGGCGCTCATCGACGGACTGTCCGCTTGAACCGCCGGCGTCAGCCACGCTCCCGGCTGACCATCGGCCGGGGATTCATCACGCACGGCGGTTCTTCGTTGTACGGCGCATTGGACTTGTCGAGCTGTATGGTGCGAGGCTTCACTTCCCACGGCTCCGCCAGCACCGGATCATACACGGTGAACCCATAGTACAAGGTGTCGCCCTCGCGCCGGAACCGCTCCACGACCCGCATGTCGGTGGAGTGGAACCAGCCGGCCCAGCCAAGCCATGTGTCGTCGTTGAAACCGACCGCTTCCACCGCCAGGGTATCGCCCTCCCACCGGCCGACGGAATCCCCCATGTAGGTCTGATCCTTTGAGTTCACCGGGTTGTGCGGCCGCCCGTCGGTCGGCACGACCCGCCAGGTGTTCCGCGCGTTATACATGAGGATCACCTCGCCGGGCAGCTGGACGATGCGGGCTGGCGCCCCGATGCGCGGCAGGCCCACCGGCGCGCACAGGAAGCTGGTATCCAGGTNNCTGGTATCCAGGTAGTTGCCGTACAAATCGAGGTACTGCACGCGGTCCCAGTGCTCGGGCTTGTAGATCGGCGGGTCGAGACCATCGCGGTACCGATCCGTCATCCCTTGATCGCGCTCTGAATATGTTGGGTTGGCGTGTCGCGCGTTGTAGTTACGCGCGAATATCTTCGTCGCCTTCGCTTTGGCCTCCTCGAGGTTTGCGTACGTCACGCGGTTGCCTTGCGCGTCTAGACCCTGCACGGCGGCGCCGCCACCACCCCCGCCACGGCCCCACCGACCGCTGAGATCCGGCTTGCCATCCGGCGTACGTGGCGTCGGGGCAGAGGCTGCGGGCGCCGCCGCACTGCCGCCTCGTTGAGCGGCAGTCGCCTTCCGGACACTTTCTGGAACCGGCATGATGACGTAGGGATTGTACGTGTTCGTTCGCTCGACGGAGAGATCGAGCATGGTCGCCCCGGCGCGCTTCTGGACGATTCGCCGCGGAAACAGCACATCGCTTCGATAATCGGGTTCGTTCAACTCCGCATAGTCGGAATACGTAGTTTCAGTCACGACGTTCCCGACACGCGTTTCCACCCGGTCGATCCAGTAGCTCAATTGGTACTTTCCGCCATCGTCCATGGTGAGCTCCTCGGCGTCGGTCGTGTTCAGCGCGACGCGCGCCGTGCCGCCGAGCGGCGCCGGGAGCGGGTAGGTCACGTACACGATACCGCCCTCGAGAGCGACCTTTGTGTTGGCGCCAGCCGCGACGGCCGCCTTGTAGATCGCGTGCGGCAACGACCAGAGCTGCAGGAGGCGGTCGTTCGCGCTGTCGAGGGCGGGCGTACCGCCGACGCCGGGGGCCGTTTCATTCCAAGCCAGAGGTCCAGCCACGACTTGCACGTTGCGCGGGCCCGGCTTGCCGTCCGGCTGTGCACACGCGAAGTCCACGCGCATGGCGGGCACACTGTAACGGACACTGGCGCGATAGCTCGCGAGCGTGCACGGCTGCCCGCCGACGCTCATGGTGCCGGTGCCGCGCCATTCCATCGTGAGCACCGCATCCCTTTCGTTCGTATCGCGCAACATCCCGAGCGCGTCGGCGATCTTGTAGAGCGTTGTCTTGACGTCTGGCGCAATGGTGAGCGGCGGATTCTTGATCCGGACACGCTTTACGGCCGCGTCGAGGCTTGGCTGAAATGTCTTGGGGATATCGACGTACTGCGCGTCCGCGTGCCCTATCGCTGTCCCCAGAACCAGTAGCGTGACGATCGCGGTGGTGCGCATGGGCACTCCTCGCGTAAGGGGTCGAAGGCGGCGGCAGGCTCGCGGCCCACCGCCTGCGTGCGTCTCCCGCTCGATTCAGACGCTTTGGGCAACTTAGCACTTGGCCTAGCAATCAATCAATGACTCGCGAACGTGGCGCGGGGCTTCAGAGCCTGTGAAAAAAAGCGCTGTTTTACCACAGCACGCAGAGCACGCCGAGAATTCTTGGCGTTTTCTTCTGGCCCAACGGCTTGAAAGTGACAAAGGAGTGCTAGCGGGTGACAGGTGAGGACGCCTCTTCGGAGACGGGCGCCTTCAACTCCGGTTTGATGTACGACCAGTGGACGTGGATGCTCTTCCATGTCCCCTCCATCGCCCGGTACACCGCCGTCGCGTTCCAGCGCGCGACGATTGCGTCTCTCCCATCAGGTTGCGTGCGGTGACTGAGGAGGTTGAACGTCAGCACCGCGATGTCCCCATGGTGCTGCACCTTCGGGTCGATCATGTCGAAGCGGTCAACCCGGATTTTGCCGATGTAGGGCGCGATCATTTCCTTCATGGCATCCAAACCGTCAATCCGCTTCTCCTGGAGCGGGTCGAAGTACGTGAGCTCGGGCGCGTAGATCTCGAGGTATCCCTGTGGGTCGCCCTTGCCCCAGCGGTCGAGCGCGCCGCGCTCGAGGGCGATGATTGTGGCGGCCGCGTCTTCCGGCGAGGCGGACGCGCACGAGGCAGCGACGAGCATGGGAAGGGTCAGCAGCATGAGCGTTCGCATGGGATCTCCTCTCTCATCTAGCGAGCAGCGACCGGCATTCCGGACTGTCGAGCAGCTTCCGCAGGGCCGCCAGGAAATCCGGCGCAGCGTGGAATGGATGATCGCGGTGGATCTCGCCGTACGCGGCGTCGAGTGCCTCGAGCCCGTCGAGCGCATCGGGGGCGACCTCGCGCACCCGTGTCATGTGCGCGCGCGCGAACAGCAGCCTGCGCGGATCGAGATAACCGGCCTTGATGAACCCCTGCGTTTTCTTCGCGCAGCGGCACGGGTTGGCGCTGTTGACGAGCCCGCACTGGCCGTGCATGAAGTTGTGCAGGTCGCGGCGTGCGCGTGCGAGCTGCTGCCGGAAGGCGTCGCGCGAGACCTCCAGCAGCTCGGCGCCAACGCTGTCGGACACGCCGAGGATACCGCCGAGGATGTAAACGAGCCGCTGCTCGCGGTCGAGGCACAGCAGCATGCCGGATGTGCAG
>QHWL01000351.1 GCA_003222555.1 Acidobacteriota bacterium
TGTCCTGGAAGAATTCCGATAGGAGGGCCACCGATAAGTATACGTCTATCGTATACATTTGCTCAAGTGTGTCGCGCCATCGATTGGTGAACACCCACTGGATTCGAACTCCTGAGGACGATCTGCGCGAGACCGGAGCGTATTCAGCCCAGCGCAATGCTGGTTGTTACCCATGCGTTACCCAGACCGGCCGCAGAGGCTCAGTCGCGGGTTGTCGATCGAGAGTTTGCTAGGAAAACTGGAGCCGGCGCGCGGACTTGAACCGCGGACCTGCTGATTACGAATCAGCTGCTCTACCAACTGAGCTACGCCGGCTTGGTGAGACGGTTGCGGGTCTAAAGACCCGCGCTACGACGATGGACCCGCGGTACGCGCACTACGACAGTAGGAGACACTCCGGCCATGCGAGCGGCCGGAACCCAAGTCTACCACGGCCATCATTGCCAGCCGCTCGTCACGCGAGGCTCATCGCCAGCGCGCAGCGGCTGCCAGCATGGCGCCGCTGGTTGTCGCACGCCGCTGTCCCTCGCCGCCACCTCACGATTGAACGACCGGGATGATTCTTACGCTCAAGAGCCTGTGAAAAATGCGACGTTTGAACGCAGAGCTCGCAGAGCGCGCCGAGAAATCCTTAGGAATTACCTCTCCGCGGTCTCCGCGGCCTCTGCGGTGAACGTGATTTGTTCACACGCTCTCATGGCCTCCCTGCTGATGCTCGGCAATCGCCATCCCGATGCGGTCGCCAGTCGCGTGTAACCGACCCGCCACGCCAGCCATCCCCCCTTGAATCGGGTCCGGGTAAAGCTCAATGAGGTCCGGCAAAGGCCGGACACCCACTACAAGGGTCCGGCTAAAGCCGGACACTACGTACAATTGGCTAAAGCCGGACACTACGTACAGCGGGAAGCCGCCATTCGGTGTAAGCTGTCGCCTATGAAGGCATTCAAGGACAAGACGATGTCAAAGAATCTGTCTGTCGACCGTCGTGGTTTTCTGAAGAGTGCGGCCGTTACCGGGGCCGCCGCATTGATCAGCGGCGCCGGCGCCGCTGGGGAGTCTGCCGCGCAGCAAAGCGGACCAGCGGGCTCCGGCACAGCGCCCACGTTGCCGAGAGAGGTCGACCCCTCCGGCGAAGTCGACGTGCTCACCACCGATCGCCCAGGCGGCGATTTCATGGTCGACGTCATCAAGAAGCTGAACATCGACTACGTCGCCGCGAATCCTGGCTCGAGTTTTCGTGGGATCCACGAAAGCATCGTCAACTACGGCGGCAACAAAGCGCCGGAGTTCATCACGTGCTGTCACGAAGAGTCCTCGGTGGCCATGGCCCATGGCTACTACAAGATCGAAGGCAAGCCGATGGCGGTGTTGTGCCATGGCACGGTGGGGCTGCAGCACGCGTCGATGGGGATCTACAACGCCTACTGCGACCGCGTGCCGGTGTACGTCCTCGCCGGCAACACCATCGACGCGACGATGCGGCGGCCGGGCGTCGAGTGGGACCACAGCGTCCAGGACGCGGCCGCCATGGTCCGCGACTACACCAAATGGGACGACCTGCCGGCCTCGCTTCCTCACTTCGCCGAGTCGGCGGTGCGTGCCTACAAGATCGCGATGACGCCGCCGATGATGCCGGTGCTGGTCGTCATCGATGGCGGCCTGCAGGAGGATCCGATTTCGCCTGAGATCACGGCGCGGCTGCGCATCCCGCGGTTGACGCTCACGTCTCCGCCGCAGGGTGACTCGGCCGCCGTGGCCGAGGCTGCCCGCCTCCTGGCCAATGCCGTCAATCCGGTGATCGTCGCCGATCGCGCGGCGCGCACGCCAGCGGGCATGAAACAGCTCATCGAGCTTGCGGAAACGCTGCAGGCGCCGGTCGTCGATCAGGGCGGCCGGATGAATTTCCCGTCGCGCCACCCGCTGAACCACACCGACGGCGGCCGTGCGCTCATCGCGAACGCCGACGTCATCCTGGGCCTCGAGCTCACGGACTTCTGGGGCACGGTGGACGCGTTCCGCGATTCGCTCGTTCGCAGTTCGCGGGCGATCATCAAGACGGGGACGAAACTCATCAGCATTACCGCCGGCGATCTCTATGTGAAGGGGAACTATCAAGACTTCCAGCGGTATCCGGAGGTGGATCTCGCCATCGCGGCGGACGCGGAGGCGACGCTCCCGTCGTTGATCGAAGCCGTGAAGCGCCAGATCAACGCCGATCGCAAGCGGGTGCTCCAGGAGCGGGGCGGCAAGCTCGCCGATACGCATCACAGGGCGTTCGATCGTTCGCGCGCCGACGCGGCCTACGCGTGGGATGCGAGTCCGATTAGCACCGCGCGCTTGTCCGCCGAATTGTGGGCGCAGATCAAGAACGAAGACTGGTCGCTCGTTTCGGAGATGGGCGGCGTGAGCCGCTGGCCGATGAGGCTGTGGACCTTCGACAAGTACTATCAGTTCATCGGCGGGTCTGGCGGAGCAGGCGTCGGCTACGGCGCGCCGGCCTCGGTGGGCGCGGCGCTTGCGAACAAGAAGTACGGCCGCCTGTCGGTCAGCATCCAGAACGACGGCGACTTCATGTACGCGCCCGGGGTGTGGTGGACGGCGGCGCATCATCAGATTCCTCTCTTGGCTGTCATGCACAACAACCGCGCCTATCATCAGGAAGTGATGCACCTGCAGCGAATGGCCGGCCGGCACAACCGCGGCATCACGCGCGCCTCCATCGGGACGACGATCGAGAGCCCCAACATCGACTACGCGAAGGTCGCGCAGGGGTTCGGCGTTCACGCCGAGGGCCCGATCACCGATCCCAAAGAGCTGGGGCCTGCCATCAAGCGGGCGGTCGAAGTCGTCAAACGTGGAGAGCCGGCCTTAATCGACGTCGTCACGCAGCCCCGCTAGAGAGGAACGGATGAAGACGCGCTGTTTGCTATTCCTGGCGCTTCACCTCGTCGCGGCCCTGACGATTGCGGCCCGGGCGAGCGCAGAGGGCCAAACACCGACTCCGGCTCAGCGGCCGGCAGCGACCGCGGCTCCGGCAGGGAATGCTGAGAATGGCAAGAAGCTGTTCACCAGCTACGGGTGTTACGAATGTCACGGCCGCGAGGCGCAGGGCTCGACGGCGACAGGGCCACGTCTCGGTCCACGCCCGCTCGCCTTCGCGGCTCTTTCCAAGTACGTCCGACAGCCCACGGGCCAGATGCCGCCGTACACGAGCAAAGTCGTTTCGGATGCGGATCTGGCGGACATCTACGCGTTCCTGCAGGCGCGGCCGCAGCCGCCGGCGTTGGACAGCATTCCGTTGCTGAAGCCGCTGATCAACCGATAACCCATGCCGCTCGTGAGTCGCAGCCGATGAGTCAGATTCACCAGAAGGGTCGCCTCGGGATCCACGATGAAGAAACCGTCGTGGAATCTCGCGCGCGTGGGAGCGGTCTGCTGAAGGACGGGATGCTCGCGCGGCGAGCTCGGACCGCGCCCGAACTGTCCGTTCCGATCGTCAGAATCCTCGCCGATCCCGATGATTGTGTTTGAAAGCGTGGCTTGCCCGCCGCCGACCAGCGCCTTCGCGCCAAACCCGAGCCGATGATTGGTCCGCGCACGCCACCCGACGACGAGCCCGCCGTACGCCATCTCGCGGTCGTTGGGCCGGTTGGCCAGCCAGTAGCCGCCCGCGCCGATGAGCAGAGTGTTATCGGTTAGCCAGCCGGCGTACGCGCCCGCTAGCTCAGAAGTTTTGTGGTCCACCTCGGTAACCTTGAAATCCGGCGCGACGAGGAAGCTGCTCTTGAGGCGCTCGACAATCATCGGACCTTGCGCGTTCGGGTTCGTCGGCGTGACGTCCTGCGCCACCGCCGCCACCGGTGCGATCAAAACGAAAAGCCATATCGTGAGCGCGCGGTTGCGCATCTGGTCCAACCTCGTCATGTCGGCGATCTCCATGGGCCTACGGCCGCGTCCGCAAACTGATATTGAGCGGCGTCGTTTCCTCGCGCCGCACCTGAATATCTGTCGAGAAGGGCTCGTACCCTTCTTTCTGAACCTGAACGCGGTGGGTGCCTTCAGGCACTTCCACGACGAGGCGATCCTGTCCCGGCGGT
>QHWL01000352.1:0-4117 GCA_003222555.1 Acidobacteriota bacterium
CTTCTCAGCACTGCGATCAGGTGCCGGATCTCATCGTCGATTTCCGCGTCATTCGAGACCGTCATCCCAATCTCGATGCGCAGGAGCTGCTGATATCGGCGACGAAAGCGATGGATCATGACTTTGATCGCCCCTTCGGAGGTGTCGAGCGCGTCTGCCATGGCGGCGTAACCGCCCGGATTCTTCTCGCCGATGACGAGGTCTTTCACGCGATCGAAGGTGGCTTCCTTGCCGGCGTTGGCGCTTTCGGCGCGGAGCGTCGCCAGCACGCGATCGAGCACCCCGCGCGCCCATTGCCGCTCGAAGAGCGCTTCGGGCGTCAGCGTGTCTGTTGGTTCGGCTGCGTAACGAGCCTCGACCGGTTCGAAGTCGAGCGAGACCGGCCGCTCACCGCCTCCCCGCTTCTGCGCGCGTTCGCGATCGTGTTCGTTCGCCGCAAAATACTTGAACGAGGTCAGCAGAAACGATCGAAACCTGCCGCGCTGGGGATCGGCGACCTGGACGGTGTGCTTCTCGAGAAGCCGCGTGAAAAATGCCTGCGTGAGATCCTGCGCTTCTTCGACCGAGTGTCCTCGCCGACGCGCGTACGCGTAGAGTGGCGGCCAGTACAATTCGCAGAGCTCGGCCAGCGCCGCGCGCGACGTCGGCGTCTGGTCGCGACCCGCGGCGATCACAAGGCTCCACCTCGTGGTGGTGAACCCGCGATTAGGTGGGAAGCCCATCGCAGACCAGCGCGCGATCGAACTCGTCCGAAAACTCTTCGGCGCTCGTCGGACGATCGATGGGGTTGGGCGAGAGCGCCCGCGTGAACAGCCCCCGCAGCCCGCTCGGGAGGACGTCCAGGTTTCGTGGCGCTCGCGCCGCAGCGATGAGTGGAAGTGAACCGGTGAGCATCTCGAACGCCATGATGGCGAGCGCCCAGAGGTCCCAGTCGGGCGACGCCTCCTCGCCGGCGAGATGCTCCGGCGCCATGTATTGCGGCGTGCCCGCCACCAATCCCACGGTCGTCAGAACGCCGCCGCCGCTCGCTTCGAGCGCCTTCGCGAGGCCGAAGTCGAGCACCTTGGGGAGGTCGACGCTGTCGCCCCTGCACAGGAAGACGTTCTCCGGTTTCAGATCGCGATGAATCATCTGTCGCCGGTGCGCCGCGTCGACTGCGGCCGAGACGCCGCGGAGGATGTGCATTGCCCGGATAGAGGACAGCCGTCCCGCGCGACCGAGCTCCTCGCGGAGCGTCACGCCATCGAGCAGCTCCATGATGAAAAACGCGCGACCCGCGGCCGTGACGCCGATGTCGTGGACTGTGACGACGTTCGGGTGGGCGAGCGCGGCGGCCACCCTGGCCTCGGATTGAAATCGTTCGGCCGCGTGCGGGGCCACCAGATCCTCGCGCAGCAGTTTGGCGGCCACCGGCCGCTCGAGCGCCGTGTCGAGCGCCGCATACACCGTCCCCATCCCACCACGCCCGATCCGGCGATCCAACCGATAGCGTCCGGCAAGAACGCGGGCCGCCGAGGCCACGGTCAAGGCCGCGCCGTCGGCCGGGCATCGGCCGGCGCCGAAGTCGTAACAGGTGCCGCACCTCGGGCACTCGTCGAACGCCTCCCGCGCCGGCAACGCTGCGGGCGCCCGTGCGAGCAGCAGGGCAAGACTGTCGCCGATCGCCATCAGGAGATCTTCATCTTCGGCACTGTAGGGCTCCTCGGATCGCTTCGGCCCCATCACGAACAGCGCCTCCGTCGCGCCGCTTTCGAGCTGAATGGGCACGAGCAGCTCGATGTGCGCGCGCCGCAGCGCGTCAATGTCCTCGCGAGGAAGCTGCCGCAGCAGCCACGCCCGATCATCGTGTGGAAGCTGAATGGGTTTCTGCAGCCACTGCATCAGGCTGATGACCTTGCTCTCGGCCGACAGCGGTTCCAAACGCGCGTCAGCTGGCGCCATCGCCATCGGCCGATAACACACTTCGTGCGGCCGTCGCACGAAGAGGGCGACAAATTCGGAGTGAAGAGCGGTTTCGATGCGGGAGACGAGGAGCGACGCCACCTGGTCGAGGCTGGCGGCTGTCTTGATCTCATCGCCGATGCCTCTCAGCAGCCGCTGCGCGTTGAACCGCTCGCGAAAAAACCGCCGATCGAGCGCGTTCAGCCAATCGTCGCGCCGAATGCGCGCGACGCCAGCGAGCCCGGTGAGTGCCAGATACCCCCAGCCACGGGCCGCCAGGATGTCGGCGAACGAACTCTCTCTGTGGGACCAGAGATCGACCAGGAAGATCGCCACGGCTCCCGGCACAATCGAAACGAGCACTCGGCGCCCGAGCGCGTACTGGAGGCCGAGGCGAAGGATAAACCCAACGTCGAACAGACGGTGACGAAGGATCGCGTACGCGAAGGAGAGAGGAAGCGCCAGCGCGAGCGTCGCACCAACAGCGACGAGCGGCGACACGAAGACAGAATGACCGAGCGCGGCGTCCGCGCTCCAGTAGCCGGCCACGACCGGCAGCGCGCTGACGAGGCCCACTGACGAACCGACGATGAGGACGCGGATGCGCCGGCGCTCGGTCCGATCCGTCAAGCCGCGGTAGCCGACGGCCAGAATCGCGAGCGCCGCAATCGTGTAGCCCGTGGTGACCGCCACGCTGAGCGGCGTCCAGTCGACAAACGCGGCGGTTTGCTCCGGCTGATACACCACGCGCCCGGCGAACTGAAGCTGAAGAAAGAGAACCGGCGCCATCGGCGCCCACACAATCAGCCAGGCCCATCGCGCGCGAACGATCGGGCGTGGAAAGGTCGCGAAGAACGTGAAGAGGACGGCAGCGATCGCGAGACTGCTCACGAACGGAATCCAGAGCGCGAGCCCGATGATCGTGGGCAACGCACGCCACCTGGCGGCGACCTGATAGGGCCAGACGATGGAAAATACGGCGAGCGTGGCGAGCACCCACGCGCCCATTCGAGCCGATCGATCGGATGGACGCCTGAACGCGAGAACCAGCGCCAGCACCAGCGTGGCGAGCTGCACGCTTCGCGCGCACAACAGCGTCGCCCCGGCTGTCGTTATCCAGTAGCTCGATGGCGCCCGACTGAGGACCAGGACGACCGTCTGATGGCCCGCGGATCGATCCACTTCCAGCCGAAGTGGCTCGCCGGAGCGGAGATTCATTTCGACCGCCAGCCAGTCGAGTCGACTTCGTATGGGATGGAAGTTGGCGCTGAGCACGCGATCGCCGGCGGCGAGCCCGGCGCGCGCCGCCTTCGAGCCTGGCGCGACTACCCGCACGATCATCTCTGATTCATGGATCGCCGAGACGAAGTCGCTTGGCTCGGGTCGAGTGAGATCGCTAAGAAGAAGCAGCGTGAAGTAACCGATGAAGGCGGCCGCCAGGACGAACATCCACCACGGAGGACGCGACAAAGGCGCGCCATCGGCTGTCGAGCCGACTGTGGGGAACATTCGAGCGAATTCTATCACCGAGGTCCGAGAACGGCCGTGTCGCGACGCGCCTGCGAGCGTCTCGAGGGCGGCCGTGGCCACCGCGTGCGGCGCTGGGGACAGGATTGCGTTTGTGTACAGACGCACCTTGGAGCGCGAGCGAATCTGGTGTGTCAGGCCCCGACATGAAAAACATGTCTTCGCGGATCCTCCGCGCCGTAGCCATCGGCCACATCGCGATCGGCGCCCTCCTGTTGCCCGCTGTTCTGGCGTTTGGCGGGATCTTCGCGCCCATCCTCATCGTCGGCCCGATCTGGGGGATCGCGCTTGGCGTCAGGCTGTGGCAGTCGGGTGCTTCCGTGTTCGGCGCGCTCCGGCGCACGCATCGGACGTTTCTGCTGGCGTCAAGACGGTCCAGCGCCAACCGATCGAATAAGGGGGAACAGCAGTCGTCCTTGTGAGACCATAGTAAGTTCGATGAAGCATCTGACCGCGCTCTTGGCTGCGCTCGTGGCGTTGCCCCTTTCGAGCAGCGGGGCGCTGCCTCGCGTTCAGCCCACGCTGCTACGGATGCGAGTCGTCCTCACGACGGAGTCGCCAGCGGCCGACCTGACATTCGACCCCGGCAGGATCATCAACGCTTCTGTCGCGTCCGGCGACCGCACGGTCCGAGCCCGCGCGGAGCGCA
>QHWL01000352.1:4195-5809 GCA_003222555.1 Acidobacteriota bacterium
CGCTCCGACACGGATTGAGGTGTACAACGAGAACGAACAGGGCCGCGCGCGACTTGTCGATCGCTTCGATGCCTATGCTAAAGACTCGATCTTCGAAAGCCCGGCCGACCGCCTGCAGGCTGATGGGCCGGTCATGATTGGGGCCGGACCGCCGCCGCTCGTTCTGGCGTTTTTCTATCCGTGGTATCAACACTTCAATTGGGAAAGCGAGAAGCTGCTGGACCAACCGCTGTTTTTGTATTCGACCGATCTCCCTGACGAAGTGGCGCGCTCGCTCGCAGAGGCGCGCAAAGCGGGCCTCGACGGCGTGATCGTTTCGTGGAGGGGCGATACCAACTGGAATGATCGACGGATGCAAATTGTGCTCGACCAGGCGCAGACGCTCGGCCTCACGGTTTCGATTCTCGTTGAAACGCTGTGGGCGACCGAGGGCCCTGAGGGCACCGTCAAGCCGCTCGCCGCCGACAAGATGCGCCAGTGGTTGGAAAAGGCATACGACCTGTACGGGCGGCAACCTGCGTTCCTGAGCACACGCGGGCGGCCGGTCATCTTCGTCTACGTGGCCGAGGCCTTCACCACGGAGGATTGGCGCGGAATGGTTCGGTCGCTCGAGCGCAGCGGCCGTAACATGTTCCTGATGGCGGACTCGCTCGATCCCGCACTCCTGGAATCGTTCGGCGGTGCGTTCACCTATGGGAGCATCCCGCCGCCCGACCTCGAGCGCTTTTATTCCGATCAGGCGCTTCGGACGCAGAGCTTCAGCCTGGTACACGGGGGCGAGCGGCGTGTAGACGCGGCCACGGTGAGCCCGGGGTACGACGACAGCCGTCTTGACCGCGAGACGGCCCACGTGGCCGATCGCGCCAACGGTGCGCTGTACGAAGCTCGGTGGCAGGCGGCCGTCGCGGCGCAACCCGACTGGATTCTCGTCACGAGCTGGAATGAGTTCTGGGAAAACACGCACATCGAGCCGAGCGTGCTGTATGAGCGTCGATACCAGGGCCGCACGCGTATCTGGAGCGAGCTGTTTCGCCGACAGAGACTCGACGACAGTCGGGCACAGCTTCCGCGGCCCCGGACGCCATGACGCGCCGCAAGCCCGTGCTACCGCGCCGCTGTCGGAGTTGAAGGCCCCGCCGGACCCTTTTGTTCAAACTCGATGTCGAACGGCTCCGAGCGATCTTTCGGCTCGGGCATCAGCAACGTGATGTGCCTTTCCATCGCAGAAGTCTTGTTGCTGTTGGTGTGCACCACGCCCGCCGGGATGACCGCGATTGAGTACTTGGGCAGCGGATACGTCGCGAGGCCGTAGCTGATGGTCGTTTGACCTTCAATGCTGAAGTACACCTGCTGGAACTTGTGCACATGCGTCTTGGGACCGCCCTGCCCCGGGAGCGTACTGTCAATGCGCATCTGTTCATTGGTGCCGGTTTTGCGTTCCGCGAAGATGACGCCGTTCAACCCCGGCTTCAATTCGCTCTGGGCCGGAACTTTTGGCTGGTGGATGTACTGATCGGCATTCTCGACCTTGCGCGCCTGAGCCGGCTTCAGCATCGACATCAGGTCCCGGGAAGAGCCCGGCGCGATCACCTCGAGGTGCATTTCAGGCTGCGT
>QHWL01000352.1:6015-6577 GCA_003222555.1 Acidobacteriota bacterium
TGGTCGGTCCGGCCAGAATCTCACTGGACGCCGTTTTGCCCAGCGGCGACAGGTCCGCCGCACGCACGGGGCCCCGCGTCTCCTTCACCTTGACCGTCCAATTGGGCTTGGCCGCGCCCGTCTGGGCCGCAACGGTCGTCCCGAAGGTTGCGGGCAAAACGAGGAACAGCCCCGCAACGAAACACTTGGTTCGAGCCTTCATGTTTCTCCTCTTTTCTCCTGCTACCGGCTCTCTAGTTCCCAGCGTGGGTTCCGCGGCGAGTCGAGACCCCAGCGCAGAGCCACATGCCAGGGGAGCGGGTCATGAGCAAGGCGCGACTTATCGGCGTGGATAACCACGCCGACACGATCGCGATCGATTTCAACATGTTTGACTTTTCGTCCTCTAACAGCCTCGGCCCCGACGGCGCCCTGGTCGCTTTGGGCATTTCTTGACTTCAACCGGCCATTGCGCCACTCTCGGATCATGTCGCGGAGGATAGCCGTCGGTGCAGCGTGCTCGGTCGTGGCGGTGCTGCTGGCGCTGCTGGGGCTGCGGCTGGGGACTGCGCGACCGACGAAG
>QHWL01000352.1:6655-7776 GCA_003222555.1 Acidobacteriota bacterium
AGAACGTCGACAGCATCGTCGAGAGGTATCGAAAAACCATCATCCTGCTCGAGGACGACGAGTCCCGGGCCTCGGCAGATCGGGAGCAGGCCTCGCTTGTCGGGAAGATCATCTTTCAGGAGAACCATCAGGCAATTTCGGAGCTGTCCAACCGGCTGACGGCCGAGATCGAGGCCGCGGGCGACTTCTCGAAGCCGCCGGCAGCGATCGGCCGCTTCCTAGATGTGATCGAGACGCAGCCGGAACTGCACGACGCCGACAAGCTCAGTTTTCGCGAAGTGCTCTCTGATGTTGCGGAGACACTTTCGGGAATCATGAGCTCCGCGCAGGCGAAGCTCGATCTCGAACACCGCGTCGACTCAGATCGAAAAGCTCTGGCCGAGATTCAGAGTCTGTATGAAAAGGAGTTGGACAAGATCTTCGGCCGGTTTGAGACGCGCGGCATGCCCGTGCACCGCGAGGCATGGGAAGGGTATGTCGCGTACCTGCGTACGAAGTACAAGCGTGAAGACATTCTGAAGACCTACGAGCCGGCGGCCGGCCGGCTTGGCACCGTCGGCAGGCACCGCGAGTTGCATGCCGGCGCCGACATGGAGAACTACGGCGCACAGTTTCCGGAGAAGACGTTTCTTCTGACGTTCGACGACGGCCCGCATCCGCGCTACACGGACCGCATCCTCGACATCCTCAAGAAGTATCGCGTGAAATCCGTCTTCTTCGAGCTCGGCTCCGGACTGGGAACTCTGAATCACAACAAGATCAAGCCCACACGCGCGGCATTGGCCGCCCGCCATGTCGTCGAATCCGGATTCGCCATCGGGAGTCACGGCTTTTCGCACACCCTGCTGCCCACGATGAGCGACACGCAGGTGGCGATGGAGATCGAGCAGACGAATCGGATGCTGGAATCGGTGGTCAACGTCCGCACCGCGCTCTTTCGTCCGCCATACGGCGGCAGAGACCTGAAGGTGCTGGCGGCGATCGACGCGCACAAGATGAAGTCGGTGATGTGGAACGTGGATTCGAAGGACTGGGCCGACCCGGTGGCGAAATCGATTGCGAATCGCGTGATCGGTGAGGCGCGGCGTTCGGGTCACGGCATTATCCTGCTCCACGACATT
>QHWL01000307.1:0-2178 GCA_003222555.1 Acidobacteriota bacterium
CAGACGCCTGGCATGGTGGCGATTCTCGACGAGAATATCCACCACGTTCGCCTGATTCCGCTGGACGGCCGCCCGCACCTCAGCTCCACCGTCCGCCACTGGAATGGCGATTCGCGTGGCCATTGGGAGGGCAATACGCTGGTCGTCGAGACGACGAATTTCAACGACAAGACGCAACTGAGATACGGGGGGTCGGAGAACACGCGTGCGGTCGAACGCTTCACGCGCGTCAGCGCCACCCTGATCGACTATCGATACACGATCACCGATCCGACGGTGTACACGAGACCCTTTACCGTCGCGATCCCTCTGCCGAAGAGGGACGATCACATCTATGAGTACGCGTGTCACGAGGGGAATTACGCCATGGTGGGCATCCTCGCGGGCGCGCGCGCCGAAGAGAAGGCCGCCCAACAAGCCGCCAAGACGGGATCAAGGTAAGCGTCTCCAACTCACGTGGGGCTCCGCCCCACACCCCGGCTCGGTCGCTCGCGAGGGCCCTTCGCCCCGCGCCGCTCCCTCGCGGGCGCGCTGTGCGCGCCGCCGTTATGCGGCAACGAGAACAGAATTCTCGTAAAGCGCCGCATAACGGTTTAACCGATGAGCGTGGCCGGTGCGATGGCGATATGCGCCGTCGCCCCCGGCGCCGGTTACGATTTCGGCTGCACGCAGTCAGCAGATGTGTTGGTTGGCACGTCGAAACGCTCTGGCGAGGAAATGACATGCGAAAGTTGATCAGCAGCGCGATGATGGTGGTGGCGGGCATCGTGGTGATGTTCTCGTTGGCGTCGTTACCGACGGCTGGCCAGGTCCCGGCGTCACGGCTCCCTCGTGCCCCGGACGGCAAACCCAACCTGACCGGGCTGTGGCAGGCGATCAACAGCGCCAACTGGGACATCCAGGATCATGCGGCCCGCCAGGGTCCCGTGATCGCGCTCGGCGCGGCGTTCAGCGTACCCGAGGGAGCAGGCGTAGTGGAGGGCAATGAGATTCCGTACCGGCCCGAGGCGTTAGCGCAAAAGAAGGAGAACTTCAGCAAGGCGATGACGCTTGACCCCGAAGTCAAGTGTTTTTTGCCGGGTGTGCCGCGTGCGACGTATATGCCCTATCCATTTCAGATTGTTCAGAGTCCAACGACCGTCCTGATCGCGTACGAGTATGACAATGCCAGTCGCATCGTCTATATGAACAGCAAGGAGGAGGCAGCCGCTGACTCTTGGATGGGCTGGTCGCGCGGGCGGTGGGAGGGAGAAACGCTCGTCGTCGACGTAACGGGGTTCAACGACCGGACCTGGTTCGATCGGGCCGGGAACTACCACAGCGATGCGCTCCACGTGATCGAACGTTACACACCCATCGACGCCGACCACCTGATGTACGAAGCCACGATCGAAGACCCGAAAGTCTTTACGCGACCGTGGAAGATGAGCATGCCGCTCTACCGTCGTGTGGAAAAGAACGCTCAACTCGGGGAATACCTTTGCGTGGAGTTTGCCGAAGAGCTGATGTATGGGAGTCTTACCAAGCAGACGAGCAAGTAAGAAGAAAATTCCCGATATTACTTCTTGTTCAGCTCGTCGTAGGCGTACTGCGTATCGGTCTTCAGTTGGTCGGTGCGGTAGGTGCAGTCGTTGTGGAACTTGGGATAATCGGCATCATACTGGCTCACAAACGTGTCGTTCTGGGGACACACTTTGAACCGGTCCGGCCAGGTCATCCCGGCGACGGCGTCGTCCACACTCTTGCCGGCCTTGAACGCTGCCTGGATCTGTCGAACATATTCGGCGACGAAATCGCGTTGATCCACCCAGTCCTGCCATTTCATCACGGTGTTGTGGCCGGTGATGATCGTGTCGACGTTCTTGATGGCTGCCTGGGCCTTCGTGAGCGTGTCGGGAAACTGAATGGTGCTGCCGCCGTCTTCCGCGAACAGCCGCGGCACACCCCGCCACGCAAACAGATCCCCGACGTGCGCCAATCGCATGGACGGGAATACGATGACGATGTCACCGCTCGTATGGGCCCGACCGTAATATGACAGCTCCATCTGGAGGCTGCCGCTCTTCAGCGACAGCTTGTCCTTGAACGTTCTCTTCGGCAAGTATTTTGCATTTTCGCCCTTGAAAGGAGTGCAGGCCCCGGCGCCGGCTCCACTAAGAGTGGAACAATCGTCCTTCG
>QHWL01000307.1:2265-2756 GCA_003222555.1 Acidobacteriota bacterium
TGTGTGTTGATGACCATCGTGATCGGCTTGTCCGTGACCGACTTCAGCTTGTCGAGGATCTCGCGACCCCATCCAGGGTAGCCAGATTCGATCATCACAACGCCGGGCTCAGTGATGAACACCGTGCAGTTGCTGCCGGTGTTGAGGATCCGATACACGTTGTCCCTCAGTTTCTCGATCCTCGCGAACCTGCCCTCTCGCCACGGCCCCTGCGGCTGCTGCAGCAGCCCTTCCATCTGTTGGCCGCGTCCCCGCCCTTGACCCTGGAACCCGGCAACCGTCATCGACAGCGCGCCAACGGCCATCAGCACGCCGAGCACGATCCCTCGTTTCATCACACGCCTCCCGAAAAGAGAGCGAACAAAATCATGGAACGCTAACACACTCCAGTCGAGCCGACAAACTGGTTCGCCGGAAACCGTTGACGCCCTTGCAAGATTTGGTATCATGCCCCACCTGTGCGGATCCGTTCATCATTCGTCCAACCATGC
>QHWL01000307.1:2784-3736 GCA_003222555.1 Acidobacteriota bacterium
ATGGCGAGATGGAAAGCTGTCGTCGTTTTGAGCCTGTCGATCGCCGTGGCCGGTGTGAGTTGGGTGTACGCGCAGCAGAAGGCCGCACCCAAGTTGACGGCCGACGACTACATCGCGATCCAGCAGTTGTACGCCAACTACTCTCATGCCCTTGACAAGGGCGAAGCCGAGCGCTTTGCGGCAACGTTCGTGGAGGATGGCGAGTTCACGGGTGGACGTCCCGCGGGCCGCGCCAACGAGACCAGGACGCCTTTGAAGGGAAGAGAAGGACTTGCCAACATGGGCAGCCGGGGAGGAGGCCGTCACTTTACGGCCAATCTCGTCATCACGCCGACCCCGGAAGGCGCCAAAGGGTCGTGTTACCTGCTCCTGTTCAATGCGAGGAATGTCCCGGCGACGATCACCGAAACGGCCATCTACGACGACACGCTCGTCAAGACGCCGCAGGGGTGGAAATTCAAGAAGCGCGTCGTGTGGCGAGACGACGACGACATCTCGCCGTTCAAGCCTAAGCCGCTGCCGGAGAGTCCACGGTCGCGACCGCAGTAGGCACTCCTACTTCGTCTCGACAAGCTCGATGGCCTCGAGACTTGGGCCTTCGATCAACACGGCCCTCGTGTCGCCGAACTTGTACGGCTGTTCCAGGAACTTCACGTTCTCGCTCTTGAGCTTCGCGACCCAGGCCCCGAGGTTCGTCACGCTCAACGCGACGTGATCCATGAGCTGTCCGCGTGTGGCGACCAGGGGCCGTTCCTCCTGATTCATATACCAGCGCATCGTGACGTCACCGAAGACCACCAGCTGCGGCGGCGGGATGCGGTGATGCCCGCGCTTGTACGTTGATGGCCAACTCACATCGTCGCTGCGCGTCACCCCGCATTCTGCTTCGGACGCAGGTCCGGCAGGCTGTGCCGGGCCGCGACCACCACCACCCACTGCCGCGCCGCGCCCG
>QHWL01000307.1:4008-8354 GCA_003222555.1 Acidobacteriota bacterium
TCAAAGTTCGGGTCGCTGGCGCGCAGGCTCTTAAGGGTTTGCCTCCCGTCTGCGACGGCCCAAACGTGGTGCCAGAACGCAGTTTGCGGCGCCGTCGCGCTGACTCTGTCCGGGCCGGGTGCCGGCGGGGGCGTGGTCACCTTCGTAAAGAGCATGTAGACGTCGTTGGCGGTTTTGAGGCCTTCGAACCCACCCCCCGTCACTTTCGTGCTCGCGGGATACACCTTCAGGAACTCATTGATTGCGGCTGTCGGATTCGTTGAGTTCATATGGATGTGATGGAAGCCGGGTTTTGGCAACCCTGCGGACGGCGCCGGGGCCTGGGTCCCGACCGCGCTGGATGCGGCGACAACGAGTCCTGGAACCACGAACAGAGCGAACAATCTGATTGTCATTGTCTTCACCGTCTGGCGCCAGGTTGGCTCTGAACGCTTGCCCTTCGGTCGCTCGGCCGATCGAATTCACCGGGTGGTCGACATTATAGTTAATTCCTGACGGCAGCGCCCCCGAGGCCGTTCACCGCGGTCACGGCGAGGTACAACATCTCAGTACCACTAACCCGTGTCTCGCGATACACTCCTGCGTGCCGTTTTCTTGGACTGAGTTGATAGACTTGGGAGAGGAAAGCACCATGGTCAAGAACATCGCCGCGGGCTTTTGGGCCGGAGTTCTTCTGTGCTTGCTGGTTCCCGCGTCCACGTTCGCCCAGGGCGGCATCGCGGGTGTGGTGAAAGACACGACGGGCGCGGTACTGCCCGGCGTCACGGTCGAAGCGGCCAGCCCGGCCCTGATCGAAAAGGTTCGCACCGTGGTCTCCGACGGCGAGGGCCTCTATAAGATCGTCGACTTGCGGCCTGGCGTCTACACGGTGACCTTTACCTTGCCTGGCTTTAGCACGGTGCGCCGAGAGGGCATCGAGTTGACGGCGTCGTTCACGGCAACGGTCAATGCCGAGATGCGCGTGGGGTCCGTCGAGGAAACCGTGACCGTGACCGGACAAAGCACGACGGTGGATACCCAGAATGTGGTTCAACAGCGAGTGCTCACGCGCAACATCATCGACGACGTCCCGGTCGGGACGAAGACCATCGCGGCTATGGGAGCGCTCATCCCCGGGATGGTTGCAAGCGTCCAGGATGTCGGGGGCACGGGAGGGTCGTCCGGCCAGACAATAGCCATCCACAATAGCCGCAATGGCGAGGAGCAACTGCTGCAGGATGGGATGACCTATAACACGGGCAATGGCCGGGGCGGCGGCTTCTCGGCCGTCCGCGCTAATGAGGCGAGCACCCAGGAGATCGCGATCGAGACCAGCGGCCTCATGGCCGAGAGCGAGCTGTCCGGCGTCCGGACCAACGTCATTCCGAAGGAGGGGGGCAACAGCTTCAAGTCGTACACGAACTTCCGGTACGGCAACCACAGCATGCAGAGCAATAATTTGTCCCAAGCTCTGAAAAGCCGCGGTCTAGCCTCGCCGGACTCGCTGGACTTCATCATGAACACCACGCAGGGGTTCGGCGGCCCGATCAGGAAAGACAAGCTCTGGTTCTACACGGCCTTTCAGCGGTTGCGGAGCGACACCCGAGTTGGAGGCACCTTCTACAACCTGACCCCGGACAAGCCGTATTACACGCCAGACAAGAGCAGGCCGGCCTTGGACGGTCAGAATGAAGGCGATGGCAATCTGCGCTTCACGTGGCAAATCAATTCAAAGAACAAGCTCAACCTCTTCCACCAGTTGGACTTCAACCTCCGCCATCATTGGTACCAAGGTGGATGCACGGCGACCATGCCGGCGCCGGCACCTCCTCCGTCACCCGAGGCGTGCTACACCGACCGTGTGATCCCCACCTATCTCTCACAGGTGGCGTGGAGCTCGCCGGTGACGAGCCGGCTGCTGCTCGAGGCCGGCGCCGCGCTCACCAAGCGGAACTTCGTCCAGGGGCGGCCCGGGACGTTGGGCCATACAGGTGATCAGGGAATTACACCGTGGGACCAGTATTCGTACACGGAGAACCGCACCGGCTTCACGTGGGGGCAATGGCGCCAGCCCATTGGGTTCAACGACAGCTATCAGTACAACACGCGCATCGCGGTGTCCTACGTCACCGGCTCGCATGCGGCAAAAGCGGGATTCACCTTCTACCACGCGGGCAACCTCAACACGTTCGAGCTCAGCTCGAACGGCGTGACGCTGCAACTCTTGGATGGCAAGCCGAGTCAGGTGACGATGTACGCGGTCCCGCAGGCATTCGAGGAAACGATGAAGGCGAACGTGGGCGTGTTCGGCCAGGATCAATGGACGGTGAAGCGTCTGACGCTCAACTACGGCGTGAGGTACGATTACCAGAATATGTATGTGCCCGTGAACCAGTTGGACCCGGGCCCGCTGGTGCCGACGCGCAACACCAGGTTCGACCCGGTCTACAACGTCCCAAACTGGAAGAACGTCAGTCCGCGGCTTGGTGGCGCGTACGACTTGTTTGGCAACAGCAAGACGGCCGTGAAAGCGAGCATCGGCAAGTACCTGGAAGGGCCGAACATCAACGTTTTTGCGGGCCGGGCCAATCCCGCGCGGAACACCCGGACGAGCACCACTCGGGTGTGGAGCGACTTGAACGGCGATTTCCTCCCGCAATGCGATTTCGTCAATCTCGGCGCGAACGGCGAGTGCGCCGCGGTTCAGAATCCCGACTTCGGCACCTCGATCCCCCAGACGCGCCTGAGCGACGACGCGCGGACGATCCGCGGATACAACTGGGAGCTCGCGACGAGCCTGCAACACGAGCTGCGCCAGAATGTCACGCTGAGCGTGGGTTACTTCCGACGCTGGTACGGGAATCTGATTGTGACGGACAATCAAAGGGTCACGCCGCAGGACTACAGTCCGTACTGCATTACGGCGCCGACCAATCCCTCGCTGCCCAACGGCGGCGGCTACCAGGTGTGCGGTTTGTACGACATCGCGCCCCCGCTGAGAAGCGCCACCGATAACGTCATCAAGATGGCGAAAACCTTCGGCACGCAGAAGGAGATCTACAACGGGGTTGATGTCGCCGCCAACGTCCGGCTGGCGAAGGGCATCCTGGTTTCGGGCGGCACGAGCACCGGCCGCGTGGTCACCGATGCCTGCTTCGTCGTCGACTCGCCGCAGGGGAGCGCCGGGGCAACGGTCGCCATCGTCCCAGGCCTGCTGAACTGCCACGTCCAGCCGCCATTTTTTACCCAGGTTAAAGCGATCGCGGTCTACCCGCTGCCCTGGTGGGATATCCAGACGAGCGGCTCGTTCCAAAGTATCCCCCCAGTGCAGATCATCGCGAACTACACGGCGACCAACGCTCAAATCGCGCCATCACTCGGGCGGACGATTTCCCCTGGTGCCGGCGGCACCATCGCGAATATCCCGCTGGTCAAACCTGGGACGATGTTCGGCGATCGGCTGAACCAAACCGACTTCCGCGTGTCGAAGGTGTTCAGGCTGCGGGAAGGCAAACGCTTCCAGGCGTTCTTCGACCTCTATAACCTGTTCAACGCCAACCCGGTGCTGCAGTACAACACCAACTTTTCGATTGCAGGACCACCTGCGACCGTTGCGAGCCCAGCGACTTTCGACTGGCCAGTCCCAACGCTCATTCTGCAAGGGCGCTTGAGCAAGTTTGGATTTCAGCTCGACTGGTAGACGTCTCATCGTGTCCACGAGGAGCGAACCGTGCGTGTGATGAAGCCGCTGCTGTTGGTGTCGGTGTGCGTCGCTCTTTTCATGGTGACGCCGATACGGATTGCCGGTCGGGCCCAGACGGCCAGGATGGTCGTTCCTTCCCCGCCGGGCGGCTCCCGGCCGGTCCGGTTGGCGAAGCCAAGGATACCGCC
This sequence comes from Acidobacteriota bacterium, assembly GCA_003222555.1. Classification (GTDB taxonomy): domain Bacteria; phylum Acidobacteriota; class Vicinamibacteria; order Vicinamibacterales; family CAVVIG01; genus JAHFUJ01. Next base: position 7,879 of record QHWL01000307.1, read on the forward strand.
GCTGCCGGAAGCGCAGTGGACCGACGTGCACCGCAAGCTCGTTGCGAAGTACGTGCCCGATGGACACACGGGCAACGATATCAAGACGTTGCTCAATATTCCCGAGTTGGTGGACGGCACGATGCCGTTCCAAAACTACATCACCCGCGAGTCCAGCCTGTCCCCGCGTCACCGCGAGATCCTGATCCTGCGCACAGGCTGGCTCCTGAACAATGACTACGTGTGGGGCGAGCACGCGCCGATCGCGAGAAAAGAGGGTTTGACCACTGATGAGATTCGTCGGATCGCGCAAGGCCCTGACGCCAAGGGATGGGACCCGTTGGAGGCGGCGCTTCTTCGCCTGGCGGACCAACTCTTCCGGAATTCGTCTGTGACCGACGCGACGTGGAAGGCGCTGTCGGCGAGCTACGACATGTATCACATGATGGATGCAGTCATGACCGTGACCGATTTCACGACGACGTCGCTGCTGTACA